>DATLHN010000548.1:0-10535 GCA_035539875.1 Armatimonadaceae bacterium | reverse complement strand
CCGCCCTTCTTCTTCGCGACCGTGACGTCGCCCGGGGTCCAGGTCACGACGCCCTGCACCGTGATGCGCTTCTTCTGGCCGGTCGGCTTGCCGTTGCGGACCACGGGCCGCTCCTCGGTGTAGCCCGAAACGTACTTCTCTGCCGCGTCGATGTAGTCGTTCGTGGAGACCCAGTTCAGCGCCTCCGGGTCGTACGTCTTCTCGTCCGGGTTGTTCTTCAGGCCGTTGTCGGCCAGCCACTTCTGCGCGATGTTCCAGTCGCCGTCGCGCAGGTAGCCGGAGACGACGCCGCCCACCGCCGCCTGCGGGTTGTTCTTCCAGGCGGGCGGCCCCATGAACCGGTCCTCGCCGCGCGAATAGCCCGCGGACCCCACGACCTTCGCGGTGTACTCGGGGCCGAGCTTGCGCAGGGTGTCGTTCAGCCCCTTCAGGAACGCCGCGCCGCCGTCGCCCATGATGGCGACGAAGTGCGCGCCGTCCTTCGGGTTCTTCTCGCCCTTGCTGAGCGCGGTCGCGAAGGCGACCAGCGCCTCCTGCATCTTGGTCGGGTCGTCCTGCCGCGATAGCTTGAGGTTGACGCCCTGCCCGCACATCAGGCTGCCCTTCGCGGCCTGCGGCCCGCCGTTGGCGTACATCAAGCCCATCTGCGAGTTCCACGCCCAGACGAGCATCCGGACTTCGGGCTTGTCGGTGCAGCCGGGCTCGCTGCCGGGCATCTCGTTGACGACCGGGACGACGCTGGCTCCGCCTCCGGTAGCGCCCCCGCCCTCGTCCCCCGATTCGCCCGGGTCAGACGGGAGTTCGCCGACCGTCGGAACGCCCGACACCTTCTCCTGCCTGCCCCCGAGGATGCCCGGCAGCACCTTCGCCCCCTGATCGGTACGCGCGAACAGGCGGTAGCCGCCGATGACGGCCCCGACGACGACCAGAAAGATGGCTAACTTACCGATGGGTGTAAGACGCATTTGAGTTCCTTTAAAGGAGCGCCCTGTCGTAACGCGCCGTCGCGCACGCGCGGACCGATTCCCGCGGGGCCGACGGACGCCGGATGTCCGAGATCGCACCTGTCATACTACCGACACGCGCCCGCCGCACTGGTTACAGTGTGGCACGCGGCGGCCCGGGGCGGAGGCCCGTGAAGGGATACGGCGCTGCCGGGGGCGGGATGACGGAGAATATTTCGCCCAGGCGGGCGCGGGTTCCTGCGAAACGACAGAGCGCCCGGTCGCCATAACACGACAGCGACCGGGCGCGGAAGGCGGCGGATGCGCGCGCGCGCCGCGCGGCTACTGGATGGCCGCGCCCGTCAGGCGGCGGGCGTCCGGGTCGAGCGACGGGATGGACGAGAGGAGGCGCTGCGTGTACCCCTCCTTCGGCGCGTCGAATATCTGGTCGACGCTCCCGCGCTCCACGATCCTGCCGTGCTCCATGACGCACACCTCGTCGGCGAGGTACTCTACCACCCCGAGGTTGTGGGTGATGAACAGGTAGGTAAGGCCGTGCTCGCGCTGGAGGCGGCGCAGAAGGTTCAGGACCTGACTCTGCACCGAGACGTCCAGCGCGCTCGTCGGCTCGTCCAGGACGATGAACTGTGGATCGACCGAGAGCGCGCGCGCGATGGCGATGCGCTGGCGCTGGCCGCCGGAGAACTCGTGCGGGTACCGGTCGAGCGCGCTTTCGGGCAGGCCGACCTGCTGGAGCAACGTCGTCGCCTTCGCCTCGCGTTCGGCGGGCTTACCGAGATTGTGGATCAGCATCCCTTCGGTGAGGGTCTCCCGGACCGTCATGCGGGCGTTCAGCGACGCGTACGGGTCCTGGAAGACGACCTGCATCTTCCGGCGCAGCGCGCGCCGCTCCGCGCCGGATCGGTCCGCGACGGGCTTCCCCATGAACTCGATGGTCCCGCTCGTGGGTGCCAGCAGTCCGAGCAGCATCAGGCCGACCGTCGACTTACCCGAGCCGGACTCGCCCACGAGCGCGAGCGTCTTGCCCGCCGCGATGTCGAAGGAGGCGTCCTCCACCGCGACCTTGACCGCCTTCTTCCCGAACATCCCTTTGCGGACGGGGAACTCCTTGCGCAGGTTGCGCACGGAAAGGACGACCTGCCCGGGCGACGCCCCGGCAGCAGAGACTTCCGTCCCTGCCGCTGGTACGTCGCCGTTCCTGCCCATCTCCCAGGGGTTTGCGCCGCCCGCGGGCGTGGCGCTGCCCGTGCCGCCGCTCATCGGCCCACCTCCGCGTCCTTGGGTCGCGCGGCAGCGGAAGCCGCCAGGTCGGCGGTCACGTCCCCGGCGAGGTGCTCCCGCTCGGCCGCGGCGAGGTCGGGGCGGCCCGGAATCTCCGGGTCGTACAGGTGACAGCGCACCGGACGGTCGCTCCCGGGGGGCTTCGCCTGCGGCACGATGGTGTCGCACGACTCCCAGCGGAACGGGCAGCGCGGCGCGAACCGGCAGGCGGGTGGCCACTTCGTCGCCTCGGGCACCGTGCCTTCGAGGGTGGCCAGGTCCTGCCCCCGGCGGTTGCGCGCGGGGAGGCTCGCGAACAGCCCCTTGGTATAGGGGTGGCGCGGGTCCCGGAACAGATCGCGCGTCGGCGCGGACTCCACGACCTGCCCGGCGTACATCACGCACACGTCGTCCGCGGTCTCGGCGATGATGCCGAGGTCGTGCGTGATTAGCAGGACAGACATGTCCGTCTCGTCCTGAAGCTCGCGGATCAGGGCGAGAATCTGGGCCTGCACGGTGACGTCAAGTGCGGTGGTCGGCTCGTCGGCGATGAGCACTTTCGGCTGGTTCGCCAGCGCTATGGCGATCATGACGCGCTGGCGCATTCCGCCGGAAAGCTCGTGCGGGTACTGCCGCAGCGCCTGCGCGGGGTCGGACAGGCCGACGCGCCGCAGGAGGTCCAGCGCCCGCTTCTCGGCGGCGTCGGCGTCCTTGCCGTGGATCTGCATGGACTCCCGGAGCTGCCAGCCGATGGTGTAGACCGGGTTGAGGCTGGTCATCGGCTCCTGGAAGATCATCGCGATGTCCTTGCCGCGGACCGAGCGCATCTGTTCCCAGGTCAGGTCCAGCAGGTCGCGCCCCTCGAAGAGGATGCGCCCGTCCTCGATGTATCCTGCCGGCTCCGGCACGAGCTGCAGGATCGAGAGCGCCGTCATCGACTTGCCGCAGCCGGACTCGCCGACGATCCCGAGCGTTTTACCCTTTTCGAGCGTGAACGAGACCCCGTCGACGGCCTTCGCCGTGCCGCGGGGGGTTTTGAAGTAGGTGCGCAGGTTGCGCACCTGGAGAAGCGGTTCGTTGTCAGCGGCCAAGTATTTAGCTCCGTAGGCGCGGGTCGATGGCGTCGCGCAGGGCGTCCCCGAAGACGTTGAACGCCAGCACCAGAATAAACATCGCGACGGACGCCGCGGTCAGGTTCCACCAGATAACCGGCTCGCGCGCCAGTTCATCGCGGGCGGCGTCGATCATGTTCCCCCACGAGCCGATCTCCGCGTCCACCCCGATCCCCAGGTACGACAGGACCGCCTCGGACAGGATGAGCCCCGAGAAGCCGAGCGTCACCGAGATGATGACGATCGGCAGCATGTTCGGCAGGATGTGCCGCGTCAGCAGCCGGAAGTCCGACACCCCGAGCGCCTTAGCGCCGCGCACGTACTCCCGGTCGCGGTGCTTGAGCGTCTCACCCCGCGCCAGGCGGCAGAGGCCGACCCAGCGCGTGATGCCGAGCGCGATGCAGATCTGCGCCAGTCCGCGCCCGAGCACCAGCACGAGCGTGATGAGCAGCAGGATGGACGGCACCGACGAGAGGACGGTGTAGACGTACTGGATGATGTCGTCGCGCCACTTGCCGTAGTACCCGGCGATCATGCCCATCAGCAGCGCGATCGGCGTCGAGATCAGGCTGGTAAGCCCGCCAATGATGAAGGCCGTCCGCGCGCCCTTGAAGGTGCGGTACAGGACGTCGTTGCCGACGCCGTCCGTGCCCATCGGGTGCCTGCCCGGGGCCTTCAGCTTCTGCGGCTGCGGCTCGCCGGTCGTCATGCTGGCGAACGGCGCGGAGTAGGTCCGCTCCTGGGGCAGCCCCGAGAAGGCCCGGTCGAGCAGGGTCACCCGGGATTGGGACTCCTTGTCCGTCCAGCCGAAGCTGTCGAGAAGTGCGACCGCGCCGTAGAAGCCGATCACCGCGAACGCCACGAGCGCGAGCCGGTTGCGCCCGATGCGCCGGAACGCCTCCGCCCAGAGCGGCTGCTTGCGCGACTGGAGGAACGCCCACGCCAGCAGGACGAGGACGACCACCGGGACCGCGTTAAACATAAAGTCCGATTGCCAGAAGTTCATTGCGCGTTGTCCTCTCCCCTATTACTCCAGACGAACGCGCGGGTCCACCAGCGCGTAGCAGATGTCGGTCAGTACGAGCCCGACGATGTAGAGCAGTGTCCCCAGGAACACCATCGCGCGGACCACCGCGAAGTCCTGGCTGTTGATGGCGTCCACCGTGAAGTTGCCCAGCCCCGGGATCCCGAAGAAGTTCTCGATCAGGAGACTCCCGAGGATGAGGCCGGGGATCGCCGCGACCGTACTGGTGATGATCGGGATAAGCGCGTTCTTGAAGACGTGCCGGGAGAGGACGGCGGCTTCGGAAACGCCCTTCGCCCGCGCCGTGCGGACGTAATCCTGGTTCGTCTCGTCCAGGAAGAAGGTGCGGAACAGGCGGATCTCCGCGCCCACGCCGGAGATGACGCCGATGGCGACCGGGACCACGAGGAACTTCCAGAGGCCCGCCCCCGTGTCGAACCCCCAGACGGGGCCGTAGCGCAGGAGCTTGCCGAGAAGGAACTGGAGGCCGATGACGTAGACGACGGCGCTGATGCTCATGACGAGCACGCACAGGAACGTGCCGAACGTGTCGACGTACGTCCCCCGGAAGTACGCGAAGGCGAGCGCCAGGGAGACCCCCACGAACAGCGACGTCCAGAAGATCAGGGAGCCGACGATCAGGGAGGCCGGCGCGCCCTTCTTCACCCGCTCCTTGATGTCCTCGCCGGACGTGTCGCTCTTGCCGAAGTTGAAGAGCAGCATGTCGACCGTGCTGCGCTTGAGCTGGATCAGCCGCGACGCCAGCGACGGGGTGAAGTCCACCAGCGTCTCGGCTTCCGCCGCCTCGCCCTCCGCCGGCGCGGCGGGCGGCGCGTTCGGACGGATGCCGAGCCCGAGCAGAGTGCGCCCGAACCCGGTCTGCTTCATCTCCTCCTCGCTGGGCTCCCCGTAGCCGTGGTCGTTGAGCCACTGGGCGATCTGCGCCTGGGTCGGCGCGCGCGACGACAGGTTGCGCCGCGCGATCGTCTCCGGCGAAGCCGTCCCGAAGAAGAGGAAGTAGGTCAGCACCAGGACCCCGAGCAGCGTGGGAACCGCGTACAGGATGCGTCGTATCGTGTAGCGAAGCATCAGGCGGACTCCTCCCCCGCGTCGGTCACGTCCTTGCGGACGCGGCGATTGACGCGCTGCCGCACGACCCGGATGGCGGGGATCGCGCCGACGCCGATGATGAGCGCGAGCACGACGATCGGGAGATAGTTGGGCTGGTTCCAGGCGCGCTGCTTGCGCGCCCGGTCTTCGAAATCGATGGCGCGGTACTGGTTATAGTCGTTGGCGATGGGGTGCGCCTTGACGTTCTTCTGCCAGTCGTACGACAGGGACAGGCTGACGCTGTGGAACACCGGGATCCACGGGCAGTCCTCGACCGCGATCGCGCGCATCTTCTCGATGATGGCCTTGCGCTCCGGGCCGTCGTCCATCGAGCGCATCTGCTCGAACAGGCGGTCGTACTCCGGGTTCGCGTAGTTCGCCGAGTTCGGGCCGGGCCGCTTGTTCGGGCCGTACAGGAGGAACACGAAGTTCTCCGGGTCCGGGTAGTCGGCGAACCAGCCGTAGAAGATGAACTGGTGCTGCCCCTTGAGCAGCTTGTCCTGGAAGACGTTCGGGCGGGAGGAGCGGGATTCCACCTTGATGCCCGTGCGCTCGATCATCTTCTGGACGATGCCGACCTGCATGCGGCTCAGCGGGGTCGTCGCGGTGTTGTCGTAGTAAAGGGTGAGGCGGTTGCCCGTCTTCGAATCGACGCCCCCGGGGTACCCCGCCTCCGCGAGCAGTTTCTTCGCCTGCGTCAGGTCGGGGTCGTACTGGCGGTACGGGTTCTTGAACCCGTCGTCGTGCCCGAAGACGGACGGCGGCAGAACCCACTGCGCGGGGAGCCCGTTGCCCTGGAGCAGGATGTCGATGTATTCCTGCGCGTTGATCGCCAGGGACACCGCCTGGCGCATCTTCTTCTGCTTCTCGCCCAGGCCGCCCCAGACCGGGTCGTTCATGTTGAACGCGCAGTAGTACACGTTCATCTGCGTCTCCTTGCGGAGCGAGACGCCCTTCTGGATCAGCTCGGGCGAGAGCGATCCGGACGGGGTGACCACCTGCTGGTAGTTCACCGCCCCGACCCCGGCGGCGTCCAGGTAGCCCTGGAGGAACAGGTTCCAGGAAGACGTGCTCTCCTTGACGACGCTGAATACCACCTTGTCGTTGAGGGGCAGTTCCTTGCCGGCGTCGGCGAGCAGTCCGGCCTCGACGTCGGCGGGCGTCCCCTCGCTCGGGTAGACGTCCTTGTGGCGGCCGGGGTTTTTCGTGAGCACGAGCCGCTGCTTGCTCTTGAACTCGGTGAGCGTGTAGGGCCCCGATCCGACCGGGTTACGCGGGTACTCCGCGCCGTAGTGCTCGACCGCCTCGCGGGCCTGCGGCGAGGTGAAGTGCATCGCCATCAGGTACTTGAGCTGCGGGTAGGGCTGCGATAGCGTCACCGTGAAGGTCAGCGGGTCCGAGGGGTCCACCCGCACCCCTTCCATCTCGCGGTCGTACTGCGCCTTGCGCTTCGCCTCGTCCTCCGCGTCAAACCCCTTGCCGTACTCCTCCCAGCCGACGATCTTGTCGGCGAAGAACGGGGCGACGGGGCACTGCACCTTCGGGTCGGCCATGCGCTTGAAGGCGTAGACGACGTCCCGGGCGACGATCTCGCGGCCCTTGCCGCCGGGGAAGCACGGGTCGTCCTGGAACCGGAGACCCGGCTTGAGCGTGAACGTGTAGCGCTCGCCCTGGACCGTCCTCTTCTTGCCGTCCGGACCGGTGACCGTCACCGGCAGCTTCTCGCGCAGCGGCTCCTTCGCCCCGATGTTCAGCTCCAGCTCGAACGGGTCGCGCTTGAGGTAGTGGTACTTGTAGAACGACGGGTAGATCAGGTCGACGATGTACGCCTCGTCCACCGTGTAGGAGAACGACGGGTCCAGCGATTTCGGGTCGTCGCTGAGTGTGCGGTACAGGACGTTCCCTGCCGACTCCCCGGGCGGGTACGGGTTGTTTGAACAGCCCGTCCCGGCCAGGCCGAGCGCCACGGCGACAGTTGTCACCACGAAAGCCGCGCGAAAACGCGCGGCGCGACCGGAATGCGGGAGGGAAGCGGTTCGGCCAGGGTGCATGGCGGAAGGCTTTCTGTGCTGTGTAGGGCGCGATGGGCGCACGATGATTGCTTGGGAAAGGATAGGCGGCGCGAAAGGATTAGCCCCCATTATATCCCAAAAAACGCGGGGAGCGAGCGGGACGTGACAAACGTCCCGCTCGCTCGCTACGCACTCCGCGAAGGGGGCCGAACTACCGGGTCCGGCCGTTGCGCTCGTAGATCTGGCGCGTCTCCTCCTCGACCATTTCGACCGCGAGACGGCTGCCCGCCGTGGTGACCTTATCGACCTTCTTCCCGACCTTCAGGCTGGCGACGAACTCGTTGATCTCGTTCTGGTACGCGGAGGACGAATCGACCGGTATCTCCGTCTCGCCCTCCTCGGTGACCACGCGCAGCGGCTTGCCGCTCGACGAGTCGAAGGTCACGGTCCCGCGCTCCATGATGACGGTGAAGGCGTACCGGAATGGCAGGTTGTTGTCGTCCCAGAGCGAGTGCAGGTTCACGCAAAGCCCGTCCGCGTAGCGCCACGTGGCGTCCACCGACGAAGGCAGGTCCTTCAAGAAGTGACCGTCGGCGATCAGCGAGTCCGGCTTGCCGAACCACCAGAGCGCGGTATCGACGTCGTGGACGTGCATGTCGAGGATGACGCCGCCGGAACGCGGGGCGTCGCGCAACCAGTCCTTGTGGCTCCACTTGGGCGTGCCGCCCGCGCGGTGGAAGCGGGCGTAAACGGGCTTGCCGTACTTGCCGGAGGCGATGACCTCGTGGGCGGCGGTGTAGTGCGGCCACCAGCGCAGGCAGTGCGCGATCAGGAGCTGCTTGCCGGACGCAGCGGCGGCCTCCTCCATCGCCTGGCACTCCTGCGAAGAGCGGGCCATCGGCTTCTCGCAAACGACGTCCTTGCCCGCCTTGAGCGCGGCGATCGCGGCTTCCGCGTGCAGGTCAATCGGCAGGCAGATGTCCACCACGTCCACGTTCTCGTCGCGGACGAGGTCCCGGTAGTCGTCGTACACGTTCAGGGTCGAGATATCGACCTTCTGACCTTCGGTCGTGCCGATGTTGAGGCCCATCTTGCCCCAGTCCCCCGCCAGCTTGGCGGGGTCCACGTCGCAGAAGGCGACGACCTCCGCGTCCGGGTTGTTGTGATAGCAGTTGAAGTGCATTCGCCCCATCCCGCCGATGCCGATGAGGCCGACACGAATATTCGCCACGAGTTCTATAGAGCCTTTCGCTATTTGTTCATACAGTTTACCGCGCCGCGGCGTCGGTTTCCTGCCCTCTATTCGCCCGATGCGCGACTTATGCCTTCACAAAAAGTAGCGTGGTTTTCCCGCGTCCCGCGTTACAGACTGCCCCCTCCGGGCCAGTTGCTCCAGTGCGTGTTCGGCGGCGACGTCGGGGCCTAACGAGCGTGAACGCCGCCCTGCCTGCCCCCTACTGTGCAAACCGCACTTTAACCTCCGCTCGCTCCCTACTGGCATTCAGTTTCTTCGTCTCCGTACCCTACACGCACGCCATCCCAAGATTTTTCACGCAAGCATTGACGCTATCAGAAGAGCGTGGCATAATTCGTTAAAACGTTTTCATCAAGCGTTTTCATTGGCCAGAGCAGGCTTTTCAACTATGGGGTCATCCATCCGCGAGGTAGCGAGAGAGGCGAACGTTTCCCTGAGCACCGTCTCCAAGGTGCTCAACGGGACGGCCGACGCCAAGTTCGCGGCGGCCACGCGCGAGCGGGTCTTCGCCGCCGCCCGCCGCGTCGGCTACCACCCCAACGCCATCGCCCGAGGCCTCGTCCGCAAGCGCATGGACACCGTCGGCCTCGTCATGGCCTACGACCAGGTCTCCGTCACCTCCGACCCGTACCTAGGCGCCTGCCTGGACGGCATCCTGCGTGTTAATAAGGAACGCCGCCAGAAGACCCTGATCTTCACCGAGAACTCCTGGGAGGACGCCCTCGACAGCGTCCCCTCCTACTGCGACGGCCACAGCGACGGCCTGATGGTAGTCATCCCGCGCACCAACAGTGCCATCGTCGGGGCGCTCAAGGAGCGCAGGACACCGTTCGTACTGGTCGGGGACAGCCGTGAGGACGACGAAATCGTCACGGTGGACGCCGACAACGAAGGGGGCGCGCGGGACGCGGTAGCCTACCTCGTCTCCCTCGGGCACCGGCGCATCGCCGCCTTCTGCGGGAACGCCGACTTCGCCAGCAACTCCCAGCGCCTGGCGGGCTACCGGAGGGCGCTCCGGGAGGCGGGAATCGCCTACCGCGAAGACTTCGTATTCCCGGGCGAGTACTGGGCCGACCACGGGCACCGCAACCTTTGCGCGCTACGGGAGCGGTTCTCGGACCGCCCCGAGCAGCGCCCCACCGCGGTCTTCTGCTTCAACGACGGCATCGCGAAGGGCGCGCTCGACGCGGCCCGGGAGATGGGCCTGAGCGTTCCGGACGCTATCTCGGTGATCGGGTTCGACGACACGCCGTACGCCGCCACCCTGCCCCCTCCCCTGACGACGATCCGGCAGGACATCGCCATGGTCGGGGAGGCGGCGGCCCGCGTGCTGCTGGACCGCATCAACGGCATCGTCGCGCCGGGCCACCGAGAATTGGTCCCGACCTCGCTGGTCGTCCGCGAAACGACATCCCCGCCGCCCGCCCCGGAGGCGGCGGCAAACGGGTAACTACAGTTATCGGAGGAAATGCAGAGATGCACTCTTATCTCGTCCCGTCGCCGGGACGACGCGCCATAAAGCGATTGGCGTCCTCGCTGACGCTGACGGCTGTAGCCGCCTTCGCCTTCGCCACCCTCGCGGGGTGCGGATCGAAGGAGGAGCCGGAAACTTCGACGACGGCCGCCCCGGCTGCCGCCGCCGCCGCCGCGCCGGGTCAGTCGCCTTCCGGCGGCGTCCCCGCCCCGGACCAGGGGAAGGTCTCGACCGGGGCCGACCCGCAGAAGGCGCCCCCCTATCCGGGCATGTACGGCAAGCCCGCCGGCTCGCGGTAAACGAACGCTCTCAGACATTTTAAC
>DATLHN010000547.1:0-17844 GCA_035539875.1 Armatimonadaceae bacterium | reverse complement strand
GTTCCCGTCCGCGACCCTGCCACACCGGAGATCGCGGCGACCCTCAGCGCGGTGCGCTCGCGGCTCGGAATCGAGAAGCACGCCCTCGCGCGGGCAGGGCGGGGGGGGACGGGGGAGGCGCGCCGGACCCTGGCGGGCGAGCGCTACCGGCGCGCCCGCCGAGAATCGGTCCGGATCGGCCAGAGGCTTGAGAAGGCCATCGACGGCTTCGTGCTGCGGGAACGTGCCTCCCGGACGCGCGTGCGCGAACGCTGCGTGCTGGCCGCGCTCGTCGTCCTCGCGCTCCTCTGGACCGCGCTGATAATCAGACTCCGCCGCCTCGCAGATCGCCAGAGGGAGCTGTCCCGCCGCCTTCTGGAGAGGGATAATGCCCTCAAGCGCAGCGAAGTAACGCGCCAGGAAGTCGAGGAGGCACTCCGCGAGCGCGAGGCGGAACTCAGCAGGGCGCGCGAGTCGCTGGACCGCCAGATAGCCATCGGTCGGCGGGCGGACACCCGGGCGAATCGCCTGGAGTCGGCCGTCGAGAGTACGAACGACGTCGTGATGATCTGCGAGGCCACCGCCGACGGCAAGGTAGGACGCCTCCTCTACGTGAACCCGGCTTTCGAGCAGATGACGGGATACACCCGGGAGGAGCTGACCCACCACACCCCGCGGATACTCCAGGGGCCGCGTACGGACCCGAAGACGCTGGGCTACCTGCGCAGCCGACTGCGGGCCTTTGAGCCGGTCCGCGCGGAGCTGATCAACTACCGCAAGGACGGCAGCGAGTTCTGGGTGGAGCTGAACATCCAGCCGCTGCTGGACGCGAACGGCATTCCCAACGGCTGGATGTCGATCCAGCGCGACATTACGGAGCGAAAACTCGCCGACGAGCGGATCAAATTCCAGGCGACTCACGACGCCCTGACGGGATTGCCCAACCGCTATCTGTACGAACAGCGGCTCGCGGAGGCACTGGAGTTCGCCCGCGCGCGGAACGCTTCGGTGGGCGTGCTGTTCTTCGACCTGGACCGGTTCAAACAGGTAAACGACACGCTCGGACATCCGGTAGGCGACAAACTGCTCCAAGAGGTCGCGCGCCGTCTGCGTCTCTACCTTTCCGCGGGCGAGATGGTCGCCCGGATGGGGGGAGACGAGTTCACCATCCTCCTGCCGCACATCGAGAACCTCGACCAGGCGGAGGCCGTGGCGCAGAAGATCCTGCAGGCGATGGACGAGCCTTTCGTGGTGGAGGGGCAAGAGCTTTTCGTGACGGCGAGTCTGGGCATCAGCATCGCGCCGCGCGACGGACTGGACAATGCCACGCTGCTCAAGAACGCGGACGTCGCCATGTACCGGGCCAAGGAGGAGGGGCGCGACAGTTACCGGCTTTACTCGCGGTCGATGGAGGCGGTCGGGCACGACCGCCTCCTCCTGGAGAGCAGTCTGCGCAAGGCGATCGACCGGGACGAAATCTTCCTGCTGTACCAGCCGCAGATGGACCTGCGGACCGGTACGGTCATCGGCGTGGAGGCGCTGGTGCGCTGGGAAAACCAGCAGCTGGGCCGCGTCGCGCCCGCGGAGTTCATCCCCCTCGCCGAGGAGACCGGCCTGATCGTCTCGCTGGGGGAGCACATTCTGCGCGATGCGTGTCGCCAGGCGGCGCGCTGGTATCGGAGCGGCAAGCCCCTGCGCGTTTCGGTGAACATCGCGTCGCGCCAGCTGGAGCAGAAAGACCTGGTGGGTCGGGTCGCGGAAATACTGCGTGAGAACGACCTGCCCGCCCACCTGCTCGACATCGAGATGACCGAGCGCATGCTGGTCCGGAACGAACTGGTGGGGGAGAATCTGGAGGGCCTGAAGCGGCTCGGCGTCAGTCTCTCCGTGGACGACTTCGGGACCGGGTATTCGGCGTTCTCCTACATCCACCAGTTCCCGCTCGATATATTAAAGGTGGACAAGACCTTCATCACGAACCTCGGCGAGGACCGTCCCACGGAAGCGGTTGTCCGTCTGCTGGTGGAACTCGCCCACGAACTCGGGTGGCAGGTGATCGCCGAGGGCGTGGAGACTGAGCAGCAGCGGGCGCTTCTGACGACGCTCAACTGTGACGCGATCCAGGGGTATCTCCTCAGTCCCGCCACCTCGCCGCGTGAGGTGGAGGCGATAATGGCGCGCCCCCCGCTCATCCGGACCGAGAACTACCTGCGGGTCGTCTCGGGCTGAGACCGTGGGCGCGGGTCGGGCCGCCGGAGCCGTCTTGACGTCGTCGGGTGGGGCGTGCTACAATCGCCGTCGGTACGTGGTGCCGCGGCGGTGTCCTGAGAGCCTCGCCGGCCCCGACACAAACCGGAAGCGGGAACGCTTCCGCTACCGAGATTTTCTAATGGCACAGGCACGACGACGCTACACGACGGTGAACGGTGCGGAAGACTGGATCGTAACGGTCACCTGGGACGAACGCGGGCTCGATTCGGCGCACTGGTTCGAGACGAAGGTGGAGGCGGTGAACGAGAAGACCGGGGGGAAGTACAAATTCCCGCCTGAGATTCGGACCTATCGCATCGGCGAGATCGAGCACTCCTTCCGCGAGTTCGTGCGGATCGATTGGGAGGGGGACCGCGAGGCGGCCATCGGCCATCTTCTCAATACGATCTATCGTCGTGTCTATTCCTATATCGAGCGCGGGCATTAAGCCCGGTCAGTAAGCGCAGCAGCGACGCGGGGGCGGAGGATAATCCTCCGCCCCCGCGTCGTCTTATAGCCAGCGAACGCGGCGGAAGAAGAAGATCAGAGCGACCGCGCTCAGCACCATCATGAGCAGTGCCTTGTAGTAACCATTGGGATCGTTTAGCTCCGGCATGTTCTTGAAGTTCATGCCGTAAATACCGGCGATGAGACTGGCGGTCATCAGGATCGTGGAGATGACCGTGAGGGTCTTCATCACGTTGTTGAGGCGGTTGTTCGTTTGCGCCATGATCGCGTCCATCACCCCGCCGAGTATGTCGCGGTGGATGTCGATCTGATCCGTCAGACGAAGAACGTGATCGAAGACATCCATGTAGTAGGCGCGATTGTGCGCCGTCAGGAAGGGATTGTCGACCCGCAGCAGATGATTGAGGACATCGCGAAGGGGAGCGACGGTCTGGCGAAGCAGAAGGAGCCGCTTCTTGAGCCCGAGGACCGGGGCAAGGTCGACGACTTCGCGTCCGTTCCCATAGATCGCTGATTCCACCTCATCGATCTCTCCGTCGATGGCATCCATGGCGGGGAAGTAGCCATCGACGATCGTATCCAATAGAATATGAAGCAGCGCCCCGGGTGTTGCTTCGATGCGCTCTGGATGCGCCTCCCAGCGCTTGCGGATCTCTTCGATAGCCTTGCTGCTGCTGTGATGGACCGTTACCAGGTAGTTCTTGCCGACGAAGACGTCGATCTCCCGGGTAACATCGGTCAGATCGTCGGTCGCATGCTGCGGCCCCGTCCACTCTCTCAGACTGATAAAGAGGCAGTTCGGGTACTCGTCTACCTTGGGACGCTGGTTCTGCTTGCGGGCGTCCTCGATGGCGAGGGGGTGAAAGTCGAACTCCTCCTGGAGAACGCGCCACGTTTCGTCGTCCGGGGCGTCCACGTCCACCCAGAGCAGTTTGTGGCGCTGCCGGAGGAGGTCGCTGATGCGCCCGACCTCGACCTCGCGCGAAACACTGTTTCCGTTCTGACAGACGTCAACACTGATCATATTTATAGAGAACCCCGGTCAGCCGCCGCGCTGCTGCTCTGCGACGGCAGCGACGGTGCATGCAAATTCCATTCCACGCGGCGGCATTCCTGCGGCCTCTCAGGCGGTAAACCTATGGCGCTATCCCTTCCCGTAATCGGCAAAAGTGCGGCGGACGCTTCGGATTCGTGGGCGCGGTTTGTGGCCCGCCGGGACGAACTCGTGTCGCGGATGCAGATGGCGGTCTGCGACGGCTGTGACGGCTGCGGTCTGCGCTGCATGGACGGGTTCACCGTAAGCGGCGAGGAGTACGAGGCGGTCCGCACGTACCTGTCGACCCTGCCGTCCGAGGAGGTGGAAAGGGTCCTGTCGCAGGAGAAGACCGTGCCCTGGCCGGGCGCGGAGGATACCGGGGCTACGGTCACCTACTGCCGCTTCCGGGATATGGAGCAGGGGAACTGCTTCGTGTATCCGGCCCGGCCGACCGTCTGCCGCCTCTTCGGCCACACCCCGTGGCTTCCGTGCCCGATCGAGGCGGTAACGGAGTTTCCGGACGGCTCGGCGGAACTGTGGCGGGACTACCGCGCGTTCGAGCGACGCACGTTCTCGGGATGGGAAGAGCGGCTCGCGGACGTCGCCCGGCGGCGTACGGAATCGGCGCCGAAGAAGGGGGCGTAGCGACCGGCGATTCCAAAGGAAATCCGCGTAAGGCGAGTCTCATTCATACGAACGAAATCAGTAGGGGGGAGGCTTGCCTTAAATTTAGCCGCTATGTTATAATCGCCGTGGGTCGAGCGGACATGCGCATACGTCAGTTGTTCCCGACAAATTCCCGCAACAACCCCGGAACATTTCAAGCAGACGACCCTCTAACGAGGAAGGTAGATGCGTGCGGCGCCGCGATGCCCGTCGCCCCTTATTAATATCCTTCCCTTGGATTGCCCTCAGCGGCGACGACCCCGTACTCTCTCTCCGGTCGGCGCGGAAGGGCTGGTCGTGCTCATCAGGTCTCACTATCTCTGACTGCGGGCGAGGTGCGCCTCATTCCGGTCGGAGTTTTCCCGTTCCCGAAGCCGCTTCGGGGGACACCCGCAGGCCTCAGTTGTTCCAGTCGTGGTCGGCGGGGGATGGTTGCGAATCATGCGCTTCGGAATCGGACGCCCGGATTGCCGTGGCGGTGCGCCGATTCCGATAGCCCGTGCCTGCTGGCGAGACGCGCGCTTGCGTTCGGTCCGCCTCGCGGCAGGGCAGAATTTGCCGCAAGGCGTTACCGATCATTCTACGGATACGGTAGCGGCACGGGTTTAAGAGGAGGGTGACCCCATCTTGAAGTTCGATCATTCATCCCGGCGAACGGTAGCCTTTGCGCTCTACGTCGCCTTCACCTTCGGCGCCGTCGCTCCCGCGTTCGCGCAGTCGAGTGACACGCGTCCGACCCGGCCGCAACGAGGCGCGGTCGGACGCGCGCCCACGTCCCTTCAGGGCGGTCAGCCCCGTGGCCTTGTTCCCACCAAGCGGGCGTCTCTCGTCGGCGAGGGTGGCAAGTTCATCCCCGCGGATGTAACGCAGCGCTCCACGGTCGGCGTGACGGGCTTCCCGCAGAAGGCGGGCGCCACGCGCGTCCAGATCGGCGGGCCCTCCGGTGCGAACGTCGTCGAGAAGGTCGTCGACATCACCCAGACGCAGGATCTCGAGGAGCGGACTCCGTTCTGGGCCAACGACGAGCAGGCTCTCTACTTCTCCAGCAACCGCGACGGACGCTACAACCTTTATCGGGTAAGTCCCAACCCGGCCCCGAACGCGCAGACGGCGCTGCCGACGGTGCCGCTGACGGCCAACAGCACGTTCGACTATCTGTTCCCGTCCGTGGACGCCGGCAACACCCGGATGGCGTTCCTCCGCTCCAGTGACACCCTCCCGATAGACGACCCAAACAAGCGGTTCGACCTTTATGTCTCTAACCTCCCGCTTACCAGCGGGCAGCTCCTCGACGAGAACGTCGGCGGCCCGCTGAACCTGACGCCGATCTCCCGGCTGCTGAACGGTAACGAGCGGGACTTCCCGACCGGCTCAGGCAACAGGATCGTAAACGTCCGGCGCGCGTCGTGGATCGGTTCGACACAACTCGCTTTTGTCGCGAAGCTCCAGAACAAGGACAACTACGACCTGTTCATCGCGGACGTCGTTTCGCAGCGTCTCCTCCAGATCACGGACAGTCCCGCCGACGAGCAGAACCCGGCGGTCTCCCCGGATGGACGGACGATCGCGTTCGACTCGGACGCGGTGTTCGTAAACGACACCACGTCCGAAACGTATTCGGCGGGCGTCCCGCGGACGGATATCAACCCGACCGCCGTGCCCGCGAACGCGGCGCGCAACGGGAACGGGCAGCGGCAGGTCTACACGATGTCGGTGTCGGGAACGGACCAGCCGCGCCAGTTCACCGGGCGCTTCACGGCGGCGGGCGTTTCCGGGGCGATCACCAACGTGGAGCCCGCATGGTCTTCCACGCTGCAGAACGACATCACGAACCCGAACACGCTCCGGCTCAGCCTGGCGTGGTCGTCAAACCGGCAGGTCGTCTACGACCCGGCAGACGCCACGAAAACACTGATCACGGGATACAACGTCGGGACTACCTACGACGTTTACTACGCGATTCAGACCACTGATTACCGGAATCCGGCCGCATCCGTCTTCGAGAACGACCTCACGGACGCAAAGCGCCTGGACACCGACGACGACCAATTTCGCTTTAACGATCGGTACCCGACCTGGGCGCCGTTTATCACCGCATTCCGCATCAGCTTCCAGTCGAACCGGATCGGCACGTACGGCAAGGACGGCTTCGGCTCCGGCTTCACCGGGCCGATTCCGGCCAACGACCTGCTGATCGCCTCCGTTATCGACATCGCAGCCCCGACCCTGATCCGCTTCGACACCGGGTCCGCGACGGGCGAGGTGGTCCACATCAATCCGGGCACCTCGTACAATGCTGACGTTTCGGTCCGGACGCGCGAGGACGGCGTCCTGCCGAACTCCGACCTGTTCTTCACGGTGCGCGTCGAGGACCGCGAGGCGGGCATGCGCCAGCCGACCGCGCCGGGGCAAACCCCTAAGGCGGTCTTCCTCCAGTTCAAGAACCCCAACTCCAAGTACCAGTCGATCGCCCAGGGCGGCAACGGCGTGGAGCACAAGGAGTTCGAGTTCTTCGCGAACGCCCAGCAGCAGGCGGGGCTTGGCGGCTTTACCTTCTCGGAAACGTCGAACGCTGGTCCTGTCAACGTCCAGATGCGCAGCCTGACGAACGGCGTTGTGCACGGCGCGGAATATGAGTACGAAGCGATCAGCGCGCTCGACCGCGTGACGTACTTCCGGCACCGCCAGTCCGTCGGCGCGGGCCCGCTGTATCTTCCGGGGGTCGATGACCGCCTGGCGTATACCGGCGTTTCGGCCGGTGGCCCGTTCGACGGGTCCGGGGCCAACCGCCCGGGAGTCTGGCTGGAACTGCTCCCCCTGGTAGACGGCAACGGCAATGCGATCCGTCCCAAGGACGGGCGCGGCGGTATTCTCTACGGCGCGAACTGGAAGATCCCGGCGGAATCCTCTGACTGGGTCATCGACGTCATCTGCTACGATAACGCCGTCAACCCGTTCGCTCCGGCCCAGCGCAGCAACTGGATCATCTACGATAACGTTTGGGGCTTCTCGTCCGCACTGCCGATCTCGGGGCAGTCGCAGGACGTCCTGGTCATCTCGGACTACTCCCTCGGCCAGAAGTTCTTCGCGGCCCGCTTCGACACCAACAGCGATCCCGTGCAGAGCGGAAACCTTCCGGCGATCGCCTACGGCGCGGAGTCGTACTTTACGGACATCGACATAACGCGTTTCCCGACCGGCCAGGCGCCCTTCGCCCCCGGTTCGACCACAGCACGCTTCTGGGACCCGGTCGGACCCTTCGGCGTGACGTCGCCCGGTGGCGGCAGCATGGCGGGGCACCGCTCCGGGCAGGTTCCGACCACGGGTGCGTTCGTCAACACTCTGGGCGTCAACTCCTACGTGGACGAGGCGCTCCGTAGCGGCATGACCGTGGTCGACGGTCGCCCGCTCGCTCCGACGACCCGCTACAACATCTGGCGCGTCATCAGCCGCGGCCCGGTGCCGGACAACCTGCTTCAGGCTTACCTGCCGCAGAAGACGATCACTCCCCCCGACCTGGTGGCGGATCCCGCGGAACAGAACCCGCGGAACGTAGACGTGTACAACCGCTGCGTCGTCTGGCTGTCGCCCCTTTCCGGCAACGTCTTCGTCGGACCGGGTACGATCACCGACCAGACGACCCAGGCGAAGCTCACCGCGTTCGTGAACCAGGGCGGAAGGATCTTCGTTTCCGGTCAGGACATCGGCTTCGCTCTCGCCGGTGCGGGACAGGCGAACGGATTCCTGGCGGACATCCTCGGCGCTCAGTACGGAGGTGATGGCCTCAACGCCAACGCGGCCAATGATCTGACCGCGGCACCGGTCGGCACGCCGTACGATGGCTTCATTCGGCGAGATGGCCTGGTCAACCGTAACAGTGCGTACGGCCAGACCGGCAACGGGGTGACCTGGTCCTACAACCCGCCGAGCGACGGGCTGCAGCTCGTCTACCGCTTCACCCCGACGGCGGGGGATCGGCGCGGCGACGGTGGCTTCACCGCTGCCGTCGACAGCGAGAACAACGATTTCGTCCTGCCGGTCAACGGCGCGGTGGCGGAATTCACCTACGGCGGCGGGCCTGCTGGTTCCGCCGCGATGATCAGCAAGTCGTTCCCGACCGGCGGTCGCACGACCTTCGCCGCGTTCGGCTTCGAGAGCCTGAGTACGGACTGGTATAGCTACACCGATCCCGGTGGAACGACGTTCCTGGCTTCGCTCGGACGCCGCGCCGAGATGATGCACAACATCGTCGGTTCCTTCCGCACCGGTCGGCTGCTGGGCCGCGTGATCGACGACAACGGTTCGCCCGTGTCGGATGCCCTGGTGCGCGCCCTCGGCGGCGCTCAGACGGGCAACGTTGCGGCCGGAACCGGCCTGACGGACCAGGACGGTAACTTCGTCATCCTGGGACTGATCCCCGGCTTCTATCAGGTGGAGGCGGTCCGGACGGGCTTCTACACCCAGAAGTCGACCGGAAATACCGTACACGGCGGCTGGCAGGCATCCACGAATATAGCCGTCAAGCGTGCCAGTCCCGGCGCCCTAGGTGGCATTCCGCAGTCCGCCACCAACCAGGGCGGCATTTTCCGCGCGGACGGCGTAACGCCGATCGAGAACGTGGAAGTGCGCGCCGAACTGATCGAGCCGACCCAGACAGGCTCGCGCATCATCGCGACCCGGGCGATCTCGTCGGACGGCGACGACTCGAACAACGATGCCCAGGCCGCGGACCCGCGCTTCGCGGGGGCGATCATCGGGAAGGGGCCGAAGGGCGCCTACCAGTTCCCGTCGCTCGCCGTAGCCGCGCCGCAGTTCGGCTACCACCTGATCGCGAACCCGTCGGACAGCCCGGCGGTCCGCACCGAGTTCGCCCAGGACATCCGGCTGACGTCCGCGCCTGATCCGACCAAGTTCCGGCTGGGGCCGGGCACGACGGTCGTGGACGGGGACCCGAACCCGGCCGTCGACCGTGGCCACGTGGTCATCGAGGAGAGCAAGACGGCGCAGGTCGATTTCCTGCTGTCCTCCGGGCCGCAGCAGGTGGTGGGCGGGGTCTTCGAGCAGACGACCGACGCCTCCGGCAACGTCGGACAGGGTGCGCCGATCGCCGGCGCTACGGTGCAGGCGGTAGCGGTCGTGAACGGCACGCCGGGCACGACGATCGTGGCTTCGGCGACGACCGCGCAGGACGGGACGTACCGCCTGGTCATCACCGGCGGCGACCCGAACAACCCGAACGACATTCTGATTCCCGAGGGTATCTACGACATCACCGCGTCCGCGCCGGGCTACGCGAGCACCAAGCCGCCGTCCGAGCGTCCGGTCGTGCGGGTGACGGTCGGTGGCGTGAGCACGGTCCCTGTGGCCGCGCCGTCTCACCTGCTGTTCAAGCTGCCTCCGGGCTCCGCGAGTGGCAACGTGACGCGCCAGCCGGGCAACCAGCCGGTCGCCGGAGCCACGATCCGCCTCTACCCGGTCATCGGCGGTGTACGCCAGCCGAACCCGATCGCGACGGTGGCGACGTCTGTCGCGCCGCAGCAGAACAACGGCGGCTACCTGTTCAACTGGAAGATCGACACCGTTCCGGCCGGCGACTATCAGGCGACCGCGAGCCTGGCGGGCTTCGTCAGCGACCCGGTGTTTAGCGGCGTGTTCACCGTTACGTCGGGCCAGGAGACCCGCAACATCAACTTCACGTTGCGGTCGCCGAAGGACTACGGGGCGGGCCTCCAGCTCATCTCGGTCCCCTTCGACTACTCCAACGTGCCTTCGCGCTCGGTCTTCGGCCTGGAGACGAACGACGGGTTCAACCTGGCGACCTGGCTCGCACAGCAGGGCACGTACCAGACGGGTCCGGACCTGCCGCTGCAGCTCGGAAAGGGCTACTTCGCTCGCTTCCCGTCGCAGGTCTCCATCGCGCTGGTCGGCGCGCCGAACCAGGCGGACACGGCGGACATCCCGCTGTTCCCCGGCTGGAACCTGATCGGTAACCCGTTCAGCGACAAGATCGATCCGAGCGTGCCCGGACCGAACCTCGACCTCGGCGTGGACGCGCGCATCGTCCTCGGGGATGGCTCCGTGCTCACCCTCGATCAGGCGGTGGCGCAGAACCTGGTGCGCGGCGTCGCCTTCGGGTACACGGGTTCCAACCAGAACTCGCAGTACTTCCAGTCCACGGTCATCCAGACCTGGCTGGGCTACTGGTTCCGCAACACGGACCCGCAGCAGCGCACGCTGACCCTGCGGTTCGTACGGCCCACCAACCGCGCGGTGAAGCTCACCTCTACGAGGGCGATCACTCGTGCGGAGACGGAGGCCGTGCGGTTCCGGTCGATCACGACGACCGCTCCGAACAACTGGCGGCTCCAGATCGCGGCCAAGCAGGGCGACCTGCTCGACACCGACAACAGCATCGGCGTCGCGCCGGGCGCGAAGGACGGTTTCGACAACAAGTTCGACACCGAAAAGCCCGCGATGATGACGGAGGCCCCGCAGGTCTACGTCGCGCTCGACGCGAAGAACGAGGCCGGTCGCGCCGCGCCGTTCTCGGACGACATCCGCGCCGCCGATAGCGAGGGCTTCAAGACCTGGGAGTTCACGGTACAGGCGACGGGGCAGGGCGAGGTGACGGTCTTCTGGCCGAACATCAACCGCCTGCCGCGGAACGTCGAGCCGGTCCTGGTGGACCTCGCGTCCAACCGCCGGGTGGCGATGCGTGGCACCTCCACGTACCGCTTCGCCCCGGAGGGCACCGGTGCCACAACCCGCCGGTTCCGTGTGGAGGTGGCGAAGCCGCTCTCCCTGCCGCTGACGCTGACTAACGTCAAGCAGACCCGCGTCCTCGGGCGCGGCCCGGGCGGCGGCGGCTTCCGGTTCTCGTTCACGGTCTCCCGTTCCGCGGACGTGGTCGCGGAGATCCAGACGCTGACCGGTCGCACGGTGCAGCGGATGAGCTCCCGCGCGGCGGCGTCCACGGAGAGCAGCATCCTGTGGAATGGCCGGAACCAGGAGGGGGCGGTTCTCCCCGCCGGTCCCTACGTGCTGGCGCTGACGGCGCGCGACACGAACGGGAATACCGCTCAGGTCCGGCTGCCGATCATGCAGCTGCGCTAAACGCCAAAAACCCTCCCCGGCATGTTGCGACTGCCGGGGAGGGTTTTAGCGGAAATGCGGCGAATACACAGGTTGTTCCGGCACGAACGTGCCGGTCGGACCTCGTGAAGTTCGCGTTGACTACAGAAATCTTAATCCTCAGAGAGGCGCGCGGGGACGGAAAGTCTCGCCCTGCGCGAAGCGGGTTAGGGCAGATGTTGGTGCAGACACTTTGGGCCTGCGCCGTGGCAGAACGGCCGGGGTCCCACGACGACAGTGGACGGAGGACAAACGCTTGAGATACTTGGTTCAAGGGAGCCTGGGAAGACGGATCAGCTGGACGCTTATCGCGGCGTTCCTGCTCCCGCTGCTGGTTCTCGCGACCCCGAAACGGTCCGCACGCGCGCAGCTCACGCGCCTGCCGGCCGTCGCGGTTCTGGAATTTGGCGTTCTGCCAAACGTCAAGGCCAGCGGTATTCTGGGCCGGAACGCGACGGACGCGATCGTCGTGGAAATGACGCGCACGGGCAAGTACGACGTGACACCGCGCGCGCAATTGACCCAGCAGCTTCAGGATCTGGGGCTGACCCAACCGCTGGACCGCAACGGGCTTCAGAAGCTCGGTAACGCGCTCGGCACCGACATGGTCGCCACGGGCGACGTTACCACGGTGCAGTTCATGTCGAACCCGCGCCGCGCCCGCGTCACCGTATCGCTCCGCATGGTCGATGTTGTCACGGGCGAACTGGTGAACGGCGCGATCGAGTCGGGCTTCTCGCCGCCCCCGCCTCCCGGCTACGCGCCGGACGACGAGACCCTGATCAACCAGGCGCTCTCGAACGCGGCGTTCAACGCCGTTAAGACGATCACCAACTACACCCTTCCGGCGGCGACCGTCCTGATCACCCGCGACCAGGAAGAGGTCCGCCTGAACCGGGGAAGCCGCGACGGCATCACCCCGGGCCTGGAGATGGTCGTCTTCCGTGGCGCTGATCGGGTTGGTAAGATCCGGATCACGAGCGTCGCGCCGAACGAGTCGACCGCGGCTATCGTGGACATCGGCAAGGGCATCCGCCCCGAAGACAAGGCGCGCGCCATCTTCAGCCTGCCGGGGGTCGAGTACGGCGCTAGCGGTGAGATCATCCGATCCTCCGCCGCGGATGTCGAATCCTATTCCCCGCGCAAGAAGAACTCCAAGAGCGTGATCGGCGTCGTCATCGGCGTCGCCGCGGCGATCCTGCTGGCCACGCTTCTGTTCTCCAAGAAGTCGCGCACGGAAAGCTCGGGCTTCTCCAAGGTCACCGCCCAGGCGTTCGCCGAAGCGGCGGTCCCCGATCCCGGGGTCGACGCCGCGGCGCGCGTTCTAATCCGCTGGGAGGCCGCGCCGGACGTCCCGACGCAGAACGTCATCGAGTACCAGATCTTCCGCGACAACGGCATCACGCCCATCGGCGTGGTCAAGCGGGGAGAGGGCACGCGCTTCGTCGATTCGCCGGAACTCGCCGGTCAGGAGCTGACGTACAGCTACATCGTCTTTGGCGACGGCGGCTTCACGAACGGTACGACGACCGGTACCACCACGGGTACGGGCACGACCACGACCACTGGCACGGGCACTACGGGCGGCGACGACGGGGATGATTTCTCCCAGCCCACCCAGCTCGGGACCCGTACGGCGGTTCACCCCGGCCTCCCGGTCGGCGTGACCCACCGCTACCAGATCCGCGTCCTGTACCGCCAGGTCCAGGCGAGTGACCCGTCCGGCGGTGGCACGGGCGGCGGCGGAATCGGCGGCGGTGTGGGCGGTGGCGTGGGCGGTGGCGTGGGCGGCGGTACGACCGGCGGTACGACCGGCGGTACCGGCACCACGAGCACCACCGGATCGGCCATCGGCGAGGAGATCCTGTATCGCCTCACTCCGCTGACGGCAACGACCGGCGCGGTAACTCCGGTCGCCCGGCCCGCGGTGATCTCGCCGGTCGGCGACGTCAACCTGAGCAGCGTCCGGGTCGCGTTCCGCACCGTCCGCGGGGCGAACCAGTACGTGGTCGAGTTCTCGTCGGATCCCTCGTTCAGGAACAAGGTCGTCCGCGGACCGTTCTACACGGCGTACACCGCCGGTGCGGATTCGCAGACGGAAGCGTTCAACCTGTCGAACGAGTTCAGCAACGTGGCCGCCGGGCAGCGGGTCTTCTACCGCGTCGGCGCGCGCAACCAGCTGGACGATCCCGGTCCGGTGACGGACGCGGCCATATCGGGCTCGCCGAACGCCAGCCCGTATGTGTACTCGGCGGAAGACCGCTCCTTCACCAAGCTGAGCAATCCGCCGGATCCGCCGCAGCTCACTCCGTAAGGGGAAGCCCGCGAAGGAATAGACGGGCCGCTGGGACGTCGATAGGCATTTCTCGAAATGCCATTGTCCCAGCGACCCGTCCTCCTGTATTCCCAAAATCGACGTCTTGCTTCTGCTGAGGCCCGGTGCCGTCGTTAACATCCTTCCGCTCCGGTGACAAGAATACAAGTCAGATTACGATGAGAAAACACTTAGGTTCTCTTCTTAACCTTCTGGGTGCGGTGGCGGCGGCCGTGGCGGCTGTCGTCATGACGGCCCCGGGAGCGCTGGCCCAGACACCGACCGCGGTGCCCGGGGAGATCGTCGTCAAGGTCCCCGCGGGAATGGCCGAGGCGGACGTCCGCGCCCTGGCAGACGAGGTCGGCTGCGAGGTCCAATCGCGGTTTCGCTCCTCGAGCCAGCACTACACTCTTCGCGTGAAGTCGGTTACCCGAGCGCGCACGCGTTCTCAGGACCCGACGGACATGTACCGTGACGCCGGTCCGGTCCTTCCTGTGGTCAATGACGCTGTAGCCAAGCTTCGCGCCAAGCCCGGAGTCCTCGCAGACCCCAACTTGATTCAGAAGCGGATCCAGACCCCGTCGCTGACGCCGAACGATCCCCTGTTCACGACCAACCAGGCGTGGCACATGGACATGATCAATATGCGCGCCGCGTGGGGCATCCAGGTCGGAATTCGCCCGGTGGTGGTCGCAGTCGTAGACTCCGGCGTTGATCCGAACCATCCGGACTTTCGATCTCCTGACGGATCTACATCGCGAATCGTCGCCGCCCAGAACTTCTTCCCTGACGGTGGTCCAAACAGTTTGACGGACCTCTCGGGGCACGGCACCCACGTCGCCGGTACGGTAGCGGCTACCACTAACAACGGATTAGGCGTCGCCGGTGTTGCAGGGTGGAACCGGGGCAACGTCAATGTAAACATCGTTGCGTCCCGCGTTTTCGGCATGAGCGGCGGCGCGCCGTTCAGCGTCATTATTGACGGGATGCTCTACGCCGGTACCCTTGCCAATCCTCGCGTCGACGTAATGAACCTGAGCCTCGGCGGTTATGGCAGCAGTCAGGTCCAGGCCGACGCGGTAGCGACCATACAGGCGGCCGGAGTCATCATCGTTGCTGGCTTGGGCAACGACAACATCGACAACACGGACCCCAACAATCAATTCTTCCCCGCGAACTTCCCCGGCGTCATCGCCGTGACCGCCGTAGGACCCGGCCGTACCAAAGCCAGCTACTCCAATTTCGGCGGGAACGTGACGATCACTGCCCCTGGCGGGGAGGGAGACGGCGGTCCCGAAGCCATCTGGTCTACGTGGCCGACCAATGCTACCGGCATTGCGCCGAACGCGCGAGATTATTACGGCATCAGTGGTACGTCGATGGCGACCCCGCACGTCGCTGGGGCTGTCGCGCTCATGATCGCCGCGGGCGCGCCGAAGGACATCAACGTCATCACGAAAGCGCTGCAGGACTCCGCCCAGGACCTCGGACCAGATCCGCAGAACTTCTACGGCGCGGGCCTGCTCGACGTTTACGGCGCGCTGCTCCCGTTCTCGAATCCCGACCCGGTTGTCACGCTGAACGGTCCGCTGGACCGTGGAGCGACCTACGACCGGAATCTGCCGATCTCCATGACGGTCGTCGGCGTTAACAAACTCGCGCAGGCCAGCGTGGTGGTTCGCGTGGAGACGGCTACCATTCCGGCGACGGTCGTGCGCCAGTTCGTGATGGGCCAGGACTTCCCGATTCCGACCCTGGCTCCCGGCGAACCTGCCGCTACCCCGAAGGCCGTCTCGCTGCCCATTACCCCGGCGCTTTCGGCCGGTAGGTACAAGGTGGTTGTCAGCACCACGTTTAACGGCCAGACCACGGAGTCGACGCAGTTCTTCGAGATCATCGAACGGCGACAGCCCCTGGGGCGGTCGATGTTCTCGATTCCCTTCCGCGCGGCGGACGTGGACCCCAATCCCGAGAAGGCGGTTCTCGGCACGGGCACGTCCTTCAAACTGCGCCGCTACAACCCGCTGAATCCGGCGGGCGGCACGGAGGCGCCGGGATACTTCACCTTCTCGTCCACGGGGCAGCCGGCTGAGGTTGACGCCTCGTTCAAGGCGACCGGGCCGGGCGGTTCGCCCATCTCCTTCGACGTGGCGAATCCGTTTGGTTCCATCGCTCCGGTCGGACTCGGATACTGGCTGGACCTCGAGGACACCCGGACGCTCAACCTGATCGGCCCCAAGGTCGATACGACGGTCGGCATCAAGCTGTTCGCGGCGAACGGCGGGTGGAACATGATCGGCGCGCCGTTCACGGCTCCCGTGGACTGGAGCAGCGTCAGCATCGAGCTTCCCGCGCTCGTCGGGACCCAGCGACTGCCTCTGGCAGAGGCGGTAGAGCAGGGCATCATCAACGGCGTACTTGTCGGGTACCGGGAAGGCGAGTACGTTTACAACGTCGCGCCGTCCGGGCGGTTCGAGCCGTTCCAGGGATACTGGGTGCGCGCGCTCCAGGACTGCACGCTGATCATCGCGCCGTCGAGCGCGAGCCTGACCCGCGCGCAGCCGACAGTCGGCAGCGGCCCGAATATGAAGGGCTGGCGCGCTCGCATCATCGCGAGCGTGGCGGGCGATCGGGACGGTCAGAACTACTTCGGCCAAGTCGACGGCGCCAAACTCCAGGAGGACCGGTTCGACATACAGAAGCCCCCGGCGGGAGCGGGACACGCCTACGTGCGGTTCGTCGCCGATAAGGCCGACGGACGGGCTACGGCGCTCGCTTACGACATGCGGTCGCCGGGCACGGGTCGCCAGGAGTGGACCGTGGCGGTCAGCACCGACCGGGAGAACGCGGATGTGACGCTCTCCTGGGACGGCATCAGTAACGCGCCGCGCCGTTCGCGTCTGGTTCTGAAGGACGCGGTTACGGGACAGGTCATACCGATGAGCAGCCGGTCGTCCTTTAACTTCAAGGGCGGCGAGGCGGGTTCCACCCGGCTCTTCAAGATCGTCCTCGAGCCGAGCGCGTCGGGCGGACCGCTGCAGATCATGAACGTCACCTCCGTCAACGCCAGCGGCTCGCGCAGCGCGACGGGCGGCAGCGCCCTCAACGT
Organism: Armatimonadaceae bacterium; assembly: GCA_035539875.1. GTDB lineage: Bacteria > Armatimonadota > Armatimonadia > Armatimonadales > Armatimonadaceae > CALEKU01. Next base: position 891 of record DATLHN010000547.1, on the reverse strand, counting down.
GCGCTTCACCGTCAACCGGGACGCGGACGTTCAGGCCAGCGTGCGGACGATGACCGGAAAGCCGGTCGCGACGCTTACGGGTCCGAGCCGCGCAGCCGGCATGAAGGAGACGACCCTTCGCTGGGACGGCCGCACCCGCTCGGGCGGGTCGGTGGCGGCCGGGCCTTACCTCCTGGAGGTCACGGCCCGGAGCGCGGATGGTGAAGTGACCACCATCAAGCGGGCGATTCAGTACCTGCGCTAACGACCGCGTCTCGTTCGGCCTCCGGAGGTATCGAACCCTCCGGAGGCCGGGGCGGTTATCCTGATCTGATACGTAACAAGAGAGGCGATTTCGATGGCTTTTTCGAAAGCGCATAGAGTGAAAAGGGTGGGGCGGAAGGACACGGCACTTTCCTGGCGCGGACGGCTTCGCCTGGTGAACGCGCTCGCGGCGGTGGCCCCTGTCGCTCTTGCGGCGGTATGCGGTGGTGTTGCGAAGGCGGATACCACCGGCGGTTACGGCTTGAACGGAAACGGAGTGCTGAGCCTGCTCGGCTTCGATGCGCCGATAGAACAGCCGTCCAGCTTCGATGATTTTGCGAACTTTACGGCGGTCGATCTGACCAACGTGACCTTCGCCCTGATCCGCAACGAGTACATGGCGGTCGTACTGGGGGCCGGCGGTACGTACGGCGTTCCGTACGATGCGGGGCAGTCCGCCTATCTGATCGGTTTTGCCAACGCGACGACGCTGACCCATAATGTCGCGGGTATGCTCACCTTCGGCAACATCGGGGGCAACCTGCGCGGAAATGCGGACAATTTCCAGGCGCTTAACGGTTTCAGCGCAGGGGAGTTTTTCCAGACCTCCGGAAAGCCCGCGGGTTACGGCGTGTGGCCGCTGCCGAG
>DATLHN010000546.1:0-2263 GCA_035539875.1 Armatimonadaceae bacterium | reverse complement strand
CCGCCGCCGCCCGGCCGCTCTCGAACGCGCTCACGTCCGTGACCACCAGGGCGGGGTTTACCTGCACCGTCAGCCGGTCGGACAGGAGGACGCTGCCGAAGTCCGCTTCGGGTCCCTCGAACTGCCGCCGCAGCGAGGAGAGTGCCTGGTTCAGTCGGTTGCGCGTCGCTTCGAGCGGGGCGTCGGGCCACAGGAGGTCGAGCAGCTCCTCGCGCGGGTGCGGCCGCTCCGCGTGCAGGGCGAGGTAGGCGAAGAGGGCCGTGGTCTTCTGGGTCGGAAACCGCTCCACCACCCGGTCCAGTCCCTCGGCCCGCACCCCGCCGAGGAGTTGGACCCGCCACAACGCCCCCCGCGCCTGCACCTGGGTCTGCTGCATCCGCCGCGCCCTCCCTCCGTGCCGCCATTGTACCCCGGCGGCGCGGCGGGAACCGAGGGGCGAATGCGGCTATAATCCCTTCATGCGACCCGGCGAATCCCCCGACTCCTTCGACCTCGTCCTGCGCGGCGGGACCGTCTACGACGGCACGGGCGCGTCCCCCGTGCGCGCGGACGTCGGCATCTCCGGGGACCGCGTCGCGGCCGTCGGCGACCTGAGCGGCGCGCGGGCCGGGCGCGTCCTCGACGTGCGCGGGAAGGCGGTCGCGCCCGGGTTCATCGACATCCACACCCACTCGGACCTCACCGTCCTCTTCACGCCCGGCATGGAGTCCTCGCTGCACCAGGGCGTCACCTCCGAGGTCGTCGGCAACTGCGGCATCTCGCTCGGCCTCTCGCTCCCGACCGAGGCGTTCTCCCTGGAGCAGCGCGGGACGGCCCGGGCGGGGGTGACGCTCGACTGGAAGGACCTCGGCGGATTCCTGCGGCGCGTCGAGGAGAACGGGGTCGCCATTAACGTCGCGACGCTCGCCGGCCACGGCAGCCTCCGCAAGCGCGCGATGGGCCTCGCCGCCCGCCGCCCGGACGACGCCGAGATGCGGAACATGCTCTCGGACCTGGAGACCGCGCTGGAGCAGGGTGCGGTCGGCCTCTCCTCCGGACTGGAGTACGTGCCCGGCATGTACGCCGACGTCGAGGAGATGGTGCCGCTCGCCCGGGTCGCCGCCGCCGCGGGCGGGTTCTACGCGACGCACATCCGCGACGAGGGCGACGCCGTCGAGGAGGCGGTGGCGGAGGCGATAGAGGTCGCGGAGCGCGCGGGTGCGCCGCTCCAGCTCTCGCACCACAAGGCCGAGCGCGCGAGAAACTGGGGCAAGGTGGCGCGGACGCTCGCCCAGGTGGACGCGGCCCGGGAGCGCGGCCTCGACGTCCTCCTGGACCAGTACCCCTACACCGCCTACCAGACCGGTCTTGCCACCGTCGCCCTGCCGCCCTGGGCTGGGGCCGGGACGCCCGAGGCGCTGGCGGACCGGCTGCGCCACGAGCCGGACCTGCGCGAGCGGGCGCGCGTCGCCATGGCGGACAACGGGGTCGACTACGCGTCGGTCGAGATCGCGAACAGCCCGGGGCACCCGGAGTACGCGGGCCGCACGGTCGCCGCGCTTGCCGCCGACCGGGGCCAGGACCCGCGCGACTTCGTCCTGGACCTGCTCGCGGAGGGCGAGGGCTGGGTCTCCGCCGCGCACTTCGCCCTCGCCGACGCCGACGTCGAGCGGATCCTCTCCGACCCGCGCGTCATGGTCGGATCCGACGCGGTGGCCTCCACCCCGCTCGGCCCCAACACCTCCGACCGACCGCACCCGCGCACCTACGGCACCTTCGCGCGCGTCCTGTCGCGCTACGTCCGCGAGAAGCACGTCCTGACGCTGGAGGAGGCGATCCGCCGCATGACTTCTCTCCCCGCCCTGCGCCTCGGCTGGCGCGACCGGGGCCGCCTCGCCCCCGGCGCGGTCGCCGATATCGTCGTCTTCGACCCCGCCACCATAGCGGACGTCGCCACGTTCGACGCCCCCCATGTCTTCCCCACCGGCATCGAGCACGTCCTCGTCGCCGGAACCCTCGCCCTCGAAGGCGGCGTCGCCACCGGAGCGCGCCCCGGCCGCATCCTGCGACGAAACGCCGCCGGACGGTGAGTTGTCGTACGGAACATGAGCCGATTTCGGAAGCTGCTGCGTAGCATCATCCCTTACCCGCCCTCTGAGGAGATGCGGGACGCCATACGCGCCGGGGATATCGCCGCCGTCCGCCGTCTCTTCGCAGACGGGTTCAGCGCGCACTCCGTCGACGGGAACGGCACGCCCTTCTTCCTCCACGCCGTCGAGCGCGG
>DATLHN010000545.1:0-4501 GCA_035539875.1 Armatimonadaceae bacterium | reverse complement strand
CACAGGGGTTTCTACCTCTATTTCGGTCGATTGACACGAAAAACGCAGCGTGATATACTGCCAACCGTCGCCGACGTGGCTCAGTGGTAGAGCAGCTGTTTCGTAAACAGCAGGTCACCGGTTCGAATCCGGTCGTCGGCTCTTCGCTCTTTAAAGCGATAAGGAGGCTCCCGAATGGGAGCCTCCTTATTTGCTTTTTCTGTCGTTCTGTTACTGGCCAGTGGTCGCGATCGGGAAGACGTAGGCGCGGGTCAGTTGACTGCCGAAGTGTTCGCCGAGGGAAAGCTTCTGCGGGGTGACGCCCTCCGCGTGTGTGAAGCGGAACCGGATGCGATACTCGGTCTGCGGCTCGACGTACGCGCCGGGGATGGTCGCCGCCTTCGTCGCGTGGTAGATCGTCGCGTCCCACTCGACCTCGCCGCCCTCCGCGTCGCGGAGCGTCGGCAGGAATATCCCGTGGTCGAAGTGCTGCCGCAGCGTGCTCCGGTTGCGGACGGTGAAGACGGCGTTCAACTGGCCCGGCTCGACCTTGACGGAGTCGAGGCGGGCGTCGAAGAAGCCCATCGGGTAAAAGGTCCCGGTCTCGGCGGGCACGCTGGCGCGCGCCGTCGCGCCGGAGGCGTCGGCGGGGTCCGCGAACGGCGCGGTGAGCGGCGATACCTTGCCGCCGCCCAGGTCGATCGTCGCCTTCACCTTCCCCTCGCCGCTGTGGGTCGGCTCGATGATGAGCTTCCGCATCGCGCCGTCGGCGGGGACTACGAGCACCGTGTACAGGTCGAGGGAGACGCCCGGATCGACGTCGGTTCCGACCTCCCTGCGGCTGCGCTCCAGCCCGACCAGGCCGGTCGAGGGGTGGGACGCGTTCTCCTCGTCCATGGCGAAGAAGGCCAGGGTGTCCTGGTCGAAGTGCCGCTCCTCCCCGGCGGCGTTGGTCATCGTGTAGCGGACGACGAGCAGCTTTTCGTCGGCGTGCGGGGCGATCGTCGTGTCGCCGACGTTGACCGGCTCGACGCTGTACTGGAGGCTGCGTATCGTGATCTCGATGGGGAACCGTTCGCCTACCCGGTGCCCGGCCCCGCCGCCGATGCCCCCCGGAATCGTGCCGGGGACGGTGCTGCCAGTGCCGGGGTTGGCGTTGTTACCGCCGCCGCTATTCCGGCCGTCCGTCGTCGCGGGCGGGGTGGTCGCCTTCTTGCGCGTCGCGCTCCACGGGTGGTCGCTCACCGGCGCTCCCTGGTCTGGCTGGCGGTACGCACCCTGGAACGTCTCGTCGCCCGGGCCGGGAGTGGCCTTGAAGGTGCCGCGCTTCGGAACGTAGCCCGCCACGTCCGACGGCGTCCACCACTCGGCCTCAAGCCGCGTGCCGTCCTCGGAAGCCCGCGCCTCGACGACCGCGCCGGGGTAGAGGGTTTCGGTGTGCGCGCCGCGTACCTGCGTCGTCCCCCGCAGCAGGCTGCCGTCGCGGGTGAAGGTCATCGTCACCGAACCGCCGGGGCCGGTCGTCACGTTCTGCCACTCGCCGGCGAAGCGGTCCAGGAGGGCGCTCTGGGCGGCGGTAAGAGGCGCGGACGACTGGTTGCTGGGGGTCGGCGCGGTGACCCACTCCTCCTCGCCGACCATCTTCATGAACAGGCGCTGGTAGGTCGCCCCGCCGTTCTGGGCGAAGATCAGGGTGGATTTCGGGTTCGCGCCGCGGGAGGCCAGCCCCTGCCACTGGTTGTCGTTGTCGAGCGACTGGAGCCAGCCGAGCATCACGTTCTCGTGCCCGGAGGGCAGGACCGGGCGCGGGCATCCCTTCGCGACCAGGGCGTCGAGGAGCTGGCTGATACCGTCCTTGCCGAGCAGCATGATCTTGCTCATCTGCACCGTGTTGAACGCGGGCGGGAACTGCTCGATGGCGAACGTCTCGCCGGGGTTGCCGAACGCGACGTCGTTAAGCTTGAGGTAGCCGCGGTTGAAATCACCGAGGGCGATCCGCTGCGCCGATCGGCCGGGGTGCTCCCCGCCGGGGGCGTTCATCACCGGGTCGAAGTGCTGCTCGGGGTTCTTCAGGTACGCGGTCCACTCGTCCAGCGTGCGCCCCGTGGCGGACCGGACGATGTAGTCCAGCGCGTTCTTCTTCAGCTCGGCCAGCAGTTCCGAAAGGAAGGGGATGGTCGGGGTGAGCTTGTCGATGACCTCCATCATCAGCTTGGTGCCGTCGATGACGAAGTCCGGGACCGGACCCATGTAGACGAGGTAGTTCTTGACGTAGTCGGACGTGAGTGCCTTGGCGCGCGCGACGTCCGTGCCGCCGTCGGCATTGTAGACCAGCGCCTTGGCGAGGTCATGACTGAACTGCGGCCACGCCCGCAAGCCCTTGTCGATGTCCTCGACCCACCGCTTCTTGAGACCGATCCTCGACCCTTCCGCGACGAGCCAGAGGTTGTCTGCCGGGGTCAGCTTCGTCTTACCAGTGAGGAGATTGTCGTACCGGGTGATGTCCTTCTGGATCTCGTTCCGTAGCTTCGAAAAGATCGCCGGTATCGACTTACTCGTACCGTCGCCCTGGAACAACTTCTGCTCCAGAGGGCTGCCCGGGTGGGCCCGGACCATCTCGCGGTAGATGAACTCGGACACGCCGCCGTCGATGCTGACGAGGTCATCGGTCGAGGCGGGGCCCAGGCCCGGGGTGCGCTTGCCGATGTAGCCCTCCAGGATGAGGTGCTTCAGGGCGTTGCGCGGGTCCGGCTGGAGCATGAACTCGCCGCCCGAGAAGTGGTTGACGAAGGTATGGGCGAACATGTCGCCCGCCGCGTGGGTGAGGTACCCGGTGACAAAGGCGCGATTGGCCGTAGTGTCATTGCGATAATTGAGGGAGATGGTGCTCGGCAGCTGGCGCAGGACGGCGTCTGCCATCGACGGCGCTTGCGGCCCGTACGCGCGGTCCCAGAGGTAGGTGAGCCAGGAATTGGTGCCCTGGGCCGTCGCGTGGCCGTCGAGCGCGTGGCTGGCGTTGGGGTGGATGATCTGCTGGCCGGTGGCGATGTCCGGGTAGGCGTCCGGCCCGACCACGCCCGCGCGGTACTGCTTCGGGTTCTGCCGCAGCGCGGCCAGGACCCGGGCGTCGACCGGGAATTCGCCGAGCGCACCGACGACCTTTCCGGTGCGGTAGTCGGCCTCGTAGATGGTGACCTTGCCGTTGTCGGTCGCATCCTTCAGCGCCTGTTCGGCGAGGTAGACGTGGGTCCGGGGCTTCCAGGCGTGGGCTGGCGTTGCCGTCAGGCCCGTCGCGGTCGCCGCCAGTGCGGCGATCATCGCGAGCGGGCGCAGGTTTCGTTTCATGATCTCTTCCTTCGTATGGGACTGTTCGGAACCCGCGACCTCGCGGGCGCGAAGTCTCGGGGTGTGTGACGCGGACATCTTACGGGGCCGGTGCGAGCGAATCGCGAGTGAATCGCGATTCGCTCGCCGCCGTCCGGTTCACGTTTTGTATGCGTCCGCGGCGTACAGTGCGATCTGAGCGGGCGGCAGCGCCGCCCGCTCTTGGAGAAAGGAGACGAACACGTAATGTCAGGCGCAACATGGGCGGCGGCGGCAGTGGCGGCGGCATCCGCCCTCCTGGGGGGCACGGTCACTCTGCCCGCTCACGGGCAAACGGGGGGGCAGGCGGTCCGGAAGGACAGCAAGAAGTCGGCGGCGGTGGCGCGGGTACCCGCGCCGCTCGTGGGGTCGTGGACGTGGGGCAGCGTCAACCCGGGCCGCTACGTCGACCGGAACACCGGGAAGTACCTCGGACACGCCGGGGGCGGGGCGGTGTCCTACGTCTTTTCCGCGGACGGCACGTTCCGCCGGTACGTCCTCATCGACTCCGGCGCGGGCTTCTCGAACGACTCGATCTTCTCGTCGATGCAGGGCAAGGCGGAGTTCGACGAAGCGGCGGGCACGTTCACCCTGCGTTTCAGCAAGGGAGAGATCACGTTCGAGAAGAAGAGCGGCATGACCCGGCGACCGCTCACGAAGGAGGACATGGAGCGCGGGGGGACCGTCTTCACCTATGTCCTCGAAAGAGATGGGGACGGGAACGCGACCCTGCACGTCAACGACCGGGACAAGCCGGCGAAAGACGGGCGGCAGTTCCGCAAGGACGCGGGCGGCGAGGACGCGAAGACGCCGAAACCGTAGCGGCGGCGGCGGCACGCACGGCGTCTAATCAGGCGGGCGCTGTTCGCCGAGGGCGAAGTCATCTGCCTCGGCGGGAGCGAGGGCGCGGCCCCGCTCCCAGTCCGCGAGCAGCCCACCGGGCGCGGCGTGGATGTCTTCGCGCATCCGGGCGTACCGCTCGCGGACGGCGTGCGCGTACTCCCGCGGCGGCGACGGTTCTTCCGGGCCGGGACGGCCCGTCGCCCAGGCGACGCCGAGCAGGCGGGCGGCCCGCGGCAGGTCGCCGCGCCGGGCGGCGACCATCGCAAGGCACTCGTACGCGAGGAACAACTCCGGCAGCGTCCGGACGCGCATGCGC
>DATLHN010000544.1:0-2088 GCA_035539875.1 Armatimonadaceae bacterium | reverse complement strand
GTGTAGAGCGGGTTGAGCATCGTCGTCGCGCCACCGAGTGACGCCACGCCGTAGAACGCCATCGCGAATTCAGGGATGTTCGGCACGGCAGTGGCGAAGACATCGCCCTTCCGAAAACCGTGTGCCGCGAGACCGGCGGCGAAACGGCGAGAGATGAACATGGGACCTCGTCTACGGCGGGGAAAGGAGATGCGGAATGGTTTCGCCGCCGCCCGCCCGATTCCCTGCCGCCCGGCCATTAGCAGACGCCGCCCGCGCGACGACAATGTAGGTCGGGAGGGGCGCAATGAACGGAGCGGCTTTCGCGCCGATGGTCAAGTACCCGCGGACGCGGCACATCGAGGGGTCGGGACTCCAGCGAGGGGACGCCGACCTGGAGCGGGTGGCGTTCGCGCAGATCGCCGGGAAGTCGCTCGTCGTAGAGGAGAAGCTGGACGGGGCGAACGTCGGCCTGTGGTTCACGCCGGGGGGCGAACCGGTGGCGCAGAGTCGGGGACACGTCCTGAGCGGCGGGCCGGGCGAGGCGCAGTTCGCGACGCTCAAGACCTGGCTTTCGGTCCACCAGGGCTGGCTGCGCGAGGTGCTCTCCGACCGCTACATCCTCTACGGCGAGTGGATGTACGCCAAGCACACGGTCTTCTACGACGCCCTGCCGCACTACCTGATGGAGTTCGACGTCTACGACCGGCAGGACAACTCCTTCCTCTCAACGGAGCAACGGCACGAGATGCTGGCCGGAAGGCCCATCGTCTCCGTGCCCGTTCTGGCCACGGAACTGGTGCGGCGGGCGAAGGAGCTGACCGGACTGGTACGCCCCTCACTCTACAAGACGGCGCAGTGGCGCGCGAGCCTGCGCGCGGCCGTGGAGGCGAGCGGGCAGGACCCCGACGCCCTTCCCCCCGGCGAAACGGACCAGACCGACTATTCCGAGGGGCTGTACGTCAAGTGGGAGGAGGACGGCGTGGTGAAGGGGCGCTACAAGTGGGTGCGCCCGAACTTTGTCCAGACCATCCTGGACTCCGGGAGTCACTGGCGGGACCGTCCCCTGGTGCGCAACGGCCTGCGCGAAGGCGTGGACCTGTTCGCGCTGTGAGCTGCCGCGCTACTTGCTGCCGGTGAGGAATCGGCGCAGACCGGGCAGGTCGTCGGTGTTAATCAGGTCCACGCCCGCTTTGCGCAGGATCGCCCAGGCGGCGGGCGTGTCCGGCGTCGCCCAAAAGCGCAGGCGGACGCCCGCGCGGTGCGCCTTCGCGACCGTCTGTTCGAGGCGCTTGCGGTCGGCGTCCGGGAGTGGGCCGACGCCGCGCCACCGCGAGATCGCGCTCCAGTTCTGGCTGACGAGCGGGTACAGGTGGGGCGACAGGGAGGGGGAATCGAGGTCGGAAAGGCGGCCGTCGATGCCCGCGTGCCGCTCCTTTTGCGCGGTCATCGCCGCGATGGCGCGCGCCCCGGAGACGACCGCGGTCACAGCTTTCGGCTCGGTCTTCGTCGGCGTGAAGCGGGTCAGAATGTCGCGGTAATCGCGAAGGACCCGGCGCAGGACCGGCCAGGTGGCGTCAGCATCCGATTTTACGTCGATGAGCAACGTGAGGGTGGGGCCGCCGCGGTACACCCGCCCACCGTTTTTGCGGACGCGTTCGCGCAGCGGATCGAGGTAGAGCCGCTGGAGCGTCCGGTCCTTCTGTACCTGGTCCCGGTCATGCGCGACCAGCAGCGCGCCGTCCACCAGGTGGACGTCCGCCTCGACGCCGCAGAAGCCGTTGTCGAGCGCGTCGAGCAGCGGGCGCGCGTGCTCGTAGTCGTTGTGCGCGTGCGCGTTCAAGAGCGGCGTCGGGGCTTGGCGCGACTGTAAAGGCATCAGGGCGTGGCCAGGGGCGGCTCGTCGGCCAGCAGCGCGCGCAGGTCCAGCGGCTCCGTCACCATCGCCAGGCCGCCGTCGGCGTCGTGGGGCCACGCGTCCCGCGGGCGGTCCCAGTACAGCTCGACGCCGTTCTGGTCCGGGTCGCGCAGGTACAGCGCCTCGCTGACGCCGTGGTCGCTCGCGCCGTCGAGGGAGACGCCCGCCGCGATCAGGCGGCGGAGCGCGTC
>DATLHN010000543.1:0-2260 GCA_035539875.1 Armatimonadaceae bacterium | reverse complement strand
TTCCTGCCGGTGCCGGACTTCCAGCCGCCGCCCCCCGCCCTCCTGGAGGCGGGCATCGCCGCGCTGCTCGACGCAACAGACCAGGGGAAGCGCGCCGCGGTTCACTGCGGCGGTGGCCTCGGGCGCACGGGGACGCTGCTCGCCTGCTACCTGCTGGCGACGGAGCCGGGCTTGTCTCCGGACGACGCCATCGGGGCCGTGCGCGCCGCCCGCCCCGGTTCGGTCGAGACGGCCGGGCAGGAGCAAGCCGTCAGGGAGTTCGCGGCGCGACGGGAGTCGCCGCTCCCCCCGCCGGCGGTTCTGCCGCACGCGCCGCCGCCAGCCGCTCTCCCAGTTCCCCAACGTCGGCGACCACCAGGTCGGGAGGCAGGGGACAATCCGCGGCCTCGTCGGCCGTCGCCTCGCCGGTGAGTACGAGGACCGCCGGAACGCCCGCCCGGCGGCCCATGGCGATGTCGGTGTAGAGGCGGTCGCCGACCATCGCGGCCTCGCCGGGCCGGACGCCCGCCCGGCGGCAGATGTCCAGCAGCAGTGCGGGTTCCGGCTTGCCGAGTACCACCGGGCTGCGGCCCGTCGCCGCCGTCAGGCACGCGCAGAGCGCACCGCAGTCCACCAGCACGGTCGGCTCGTCGGTCGGGCAGACGAGGTCGGGGTGGGTGGCCAGAAAGGGTATTCCCCGCTCGATCAGGTAGGCGGCGCGGCAAAGCCTTTCGAACGTCAGCGTCGTGTCGAAGCCGACCACCACCGCGCCGGGCTGCTCCCAGTCCTCGTCGTATCCCTCCTCGGCGAACTGCCCGACGAGCGAGGGAGTCCCGAGCACCGCCACCCGCGTCACGCCGGGAAGCGACGCGCGCAGGTGGGCGATCGTGGAGTCCGCAGCCGTGTACATCTGCTCCTCGGCGACGTCGATACCAAGATGGCGGATCTTGCCGAGGTAGTCGGCCCGGCTGCGCGCGGTGTTGTTCGTCAGGAACGTGTAGCCGATTCCGAGGCGGCGAAGGCGTTCGAGAAACGGGAGCGTGACGTCGAAAAGCTGACTGCCGCGGTAGATCGTGCCGTCCATGTCCAGCACGACGTGGCGCACCCGCGGGAGCCATGCTTCCGGCTCCGGTCCGGTCATCGTCATGAAGATTCCAACTCGAGTGGTGATATCGGGGTCGCGCCTATTGTCTCCGGTCGGTCCGCGGCTGTCAAGAAAGCACGCCGGGAAGAATCCGGCGAAAACTTTTTTGGCGGCATCTGCCTCGTTGAGTGAACTCGGAGTTAGCACGCCACGTCCTTATACCGGTATACTTTGCTTATGCGCTTCACCAAGACGACAGTGACGTCATTCTGGACCCTGGGCGGGGCCGCCCTGGCGCTCGCGGTCGCCCTGCCGGGCGCGCAAGCCGGCGGCCAGAAAAAGGGCGCCGCCAAACCCGCCGCGAAACCACCGTCGGCGAAGGGCGACGCTGCCTACCGCCAGCAGTGCGCGCCCTGCCACGGGGCGAGCGGCGAGGGCACTGCCGCGTACCCGCGCGCCCTGGCCGGTAACCTGTCCACCGGGGAACTGGCGCGCTACATCGCGAAGAACATGCCGCCGGGGCCGAAGAAGGCGAGCGCGCCGGATTCCCAGAAGATCGCTTCGTACATCCACGGCGAGTTCTACTCCCCCATCGCCCAAGAGCGCAAGCGCCCCGCGCGCATCGCACTCTCGCGCCTGACCGTGCGTCAGATGCGGAACGCCGTTACCGACGTCGTGGGGAGTTTCCGCACGCAGCCCACCGCCCAGGCGGAACGCGGCCTACGCGCCGAATACTACAAGGCGCGCCGGTTCCAGGCAGCGGACCGCGTGATGCAGCGCGTCGACCCGCAGGTGCGCTTCAACTTCGGGACGTACGGCCCTCCGGGCGGGCAGTTCGACCCGCACCAGTTCTCGATCCGCTGGGACGGCAGCGTCGTGCCGCCGGACACGGGACGCTACGAGTTCGTCGTCCGCACGGAGCACGCGACGCGACTCTACGTCAACGACCTCAAGAAGCCGCTCCTCGACGCATGGGTGAAGTCGGGCAACGACACCGAATACCGGGGCTCGATCTACCTGGTCGGCGGTCGCGCCTACCCGATCCGCCTCGACTTCTCCAAGTCCACGCAGGGCGTGGACGACACGGACAAGAAGAAGGGCAAGCCGGCCCCGCCCGCGTCCGTGTTCCTGGTGTGGAAGCAGCCGCAGCAGGCCGAGGAGCCGATCCCGTCCCGGTGCCTCGTGCCCGCCCCGGCC
>DATLHN010000542.1:0-10182 GCA_035539875.1 Armatimonadaceae bacterium | reverse complement strand
GGCGAGGAGGTGGCGGGCGTCCTCGATCGGCTCGGCGCCGAGCGCGGCGGCCACGCGGGCGTCCACGCGCAGCGTATCGCCCCACTCGTCAGGACTCAGGTAATCGTCGCCGTAGCGGTGAAAGGAAGACGACTGCGCCTTGCTGCTGCTGCTCACCCGCTCATTGTACCCGCCGCGTTTTGAGCCGACACGGGCGGCAGTCCCGCCCGGAAGGGGCGGCAAAGCGCATCCGGTAGACTTGGCACCGGCTCCTGTGTTACAATCGCGCGGCGGGCGTGTGCCGGGTCGCCCTGCGTGCGGACCGCACCTCATCTTTCCTTCGCCCGCCGGTGAAAGAGGAGACAGCGTGCGCGTTCTTATGTTTTCCTGGGAGTACCCTCCCATGCGGGTGGGCGGCATCGCCGCCGCCCTGGAGGGGCTGGCCCCTGCTCTCGCCCGTGCGGGCGTCGAGGTCCACGTCGTCACCTGCGGGGCCTCGGGCGGCGAGGCCGACGAGGAGGAGATCCCCGGCCTCTTCGTCCACCGCGTCAACGTCGACCAGCCGACCAACGACTTCCTGCACTGGGTCCACGTGCTCAACGGCCAGATGGAGCGGCGCGCCGACGCGCTGATCCAGGAGTGGTCGAAGGAGCGGAAAAAGACCCGCACCCCTATCCTGCTGCACGTCCACGACTGGCTCGGGCTCTTCGCCGGGAAGACCATCAAGTACCGCTACAACCTGCCGCTGCTCTCGACCATACACGCCACCGAGTACGGGCGCAACAACGGCATCCACAACGACCTCCAGAGGTACATCAACCACTGCGAGTGGGACCTCCAGTTCGAGTCGTGGCGGGTCATCGTCTGCTCGGCGTTCATGCGCGGCGAGGTCATCCACGCCCTCAGCACCCCCTTCGAGAAGATCGACGTGGTCTACAACGGCGTCGATACCTCCGTCTTCGACTTCCCCTTCGAGGACTGGGAGAAGGCGGCGTTCCGCAGCCGCTTCTGCGCCCCCTACGAGAAGATCATCTTCTTCATCGGGCGCATGGTGCGCGAGAAGGGCGCGCAGATGCTCATCGAGTCCCTGCCGCGCGTCCTCGCCCAGTACCCCTACGCCAAGCTCGTCATCGCGGGCGGCGGCTACCGGGCGCACCTGGAGCAGCGCGCGGCGGAGCTGGGCGTCACGAGCAAGGTCTACTTCACCGGGCGCGTCTCCGACGAGGACCGGGACCGGCTGTACCGCGTGGCCGACGTCGCCGTCTACCCCTCCCTCTACGAGCCGTTCGGCATCGTCGCGCTGGAGGCCATGGCGGCGCGGGTGCCCGTGGTGGTCAGTACGGCGGGCGGCCTGGCTGAGGTTGTGGAGCACGACGTCACTGGAACGACGACCATTGTGGAGGACGCCGACTCGCTCGCGTGGGGCATCGTCCGCACCCTGCAACTGCCGGACTTCGCGCGCTGGATGGCGGACAACGCCTACGAGCGCGTGCGGACCGTCTTCAACTGGGACCGCATCGCCGTTGAGACCGCGGAGATCTACAACCGGATCTGGAGCGAGTACGCCGGCAGCGAGTGGGCGCAGGGCAGTGCGCTGTTCGCGAACTGGAAGGCGGTGACGGCGGCGAAGCCCGAGGCGGCGGCGGCGGAGGTGGCGGCGGAGACGACCGAGAAGGCGAAGAAAGCGTCGGCCCGGCCGCGCAAGACGGTGCGGGCGGCGAAGGTCGAGGAGAAGTAAGCGCATGACGGGTGTACGACTGCGGAATCGGGCGGGGAACGCGGCGGGCGTCGCCGCCGTGCTGGCGATCGTCGCTGTTGCCGGGGGCGCGGCGGCGCGGGCGGACGTGACGCTGCCGAAGCTGATCGCGGACGGGATGGTGCTCCAGCAGAAGGCCCCCGTGCGGCTCTGGGGGAAGGCGTCGCCGGGCGAGAAGGTGGTGGTCACCCTCCAGGATAAGAGCGGGACCGCTACCGCCGATCCCGAGGGCAACTGGATGGCGACGCTCAAGGACCTTAAGCCGGGCGGGCCGTTCACCCTGACGGTGCGGGGGAACAACACCGTCGAGGTGAAGGACGTGCTGGTCGGCGAGGTCTGGGTCTGCTCCGGGCAGTCGAACATGGAGTGGCCCCTGAGCGCGGCCGAGAACGGCCCGGCCGAGGCCGCCGCCGCGAACGACCCGCAGCTTCGCATGTTCACCGTACAGAAGCGCGTCTCGCCCGCGCCGGAGGCGGACGTGCTCGGCGGCAAGTGGGAGGCGGCGTCGCCGCAGACGGCGGGCCGCTTCTCCGCCGTGGGCTACTACTTCGCCAGGGCGCTTCGGGCCTCGCGCAAGGTGCCCATCGGCATGATCAACACCTCGTGGGGCGGCACGCGCATCGAGGCGTGGACCCGGAAGGAGGTCCTGCTCGAAAACGGCGTGGCCCCGAAGGAGTACGACGTCTACCAGGTGCCGGAGGGCGACGCGAAGGCGAAGTACGAGCGCCAGCTAGCCGCCTACCGCGAGGCGGGCGCGCCGACCGGCAGCTTCCCCGACCCCGGAATCCGGGCGGAGGCGCAGGGGTGGGCGGCCATCGACCTGGACACCGCCGCCGGGTGGGCCGCGTTGCGAGTGCCCGGCGTTTGGGAAAAGAGCGGGGTGGAGGCGCTGGAGACCGCGGACGGCGTCGTCTGGGTGCGGCGCGAGTTCGACGTCCCCGCGGCGCAGGCGGGTAAACCGGCGACCCTGAGCCTCGGCCCCATCGACGATACGGACACGACCTTCGTCAACGGCGTCCGGGTAGGGGCGACCGGCCCGGGCGTTGCGCAGTCCTGGGAAAAGCCGCGCGCCTACCCCGTACCCGCGGGCGTGCTAAAGGCGGGCAGGAACGTCGTCGCCGTGCGTGTCTGGGACGGCCAGGGCGACGGCGGGTTTTCGGGACAGGCCGGCGCGCTGTCGCTCTCCTTCGCGGGCGGCCCGTCGATCGCACTCGCCGGGGAGTGGCGCTACCGCGCGGAGAACGTCCGCCCGTCGGCACCCGTCGCGACGGCCCCGTACGGCCCGAACTCGCCCTCCGCCCTGTACAACGGGATGCTCGCGCCGCTGACGAAATACACCATCACGGGCGCGATCTGGTACCAGGGCGAGAGCAACGCGGGCCAGCCCCAGCGCTACCGGACGCTGATGCCCGCGATGATCCAGAACTGGCGGGACGACTTCGGCATCCCGAACTTCCCGTTCTTCATGGTCCAGCTCGCCCCGTTCAACTCTGATAACCCGCAGGGGACCAACTGGCCCGAGCTGCGCGAGGCGCAGTATCTGACCACGACCCTGCTCCCCAATGTCGGCATGGCCGTCATCACCGACGTCGGCGACGCGAAGGACATCCACCCGCGCAAGAAGGCCCCGGTCGGGGAGCGTCTCGCCCTGCTCGCGCGCCGCGTCGCGTACGGCGAGCGCGGGGTCGTCGCCATGGGGCCGACCGTGAAGAAGACCGAGGACGTGGGCGACAAGATCGTCGTCGAGTTCGACAACGTGGGGCAGGGGCTCGAAGCGCGCGGCGGGCGGCTGGTCGGCTGGGAGATCGCCGGCGCGGACGGGAAGTACTACCCCGCCGAGGCGACCATCGTCGGGAAAAACAAGGTCGCCGTCCGGAGCCCCGAGGTCCGGATCCCGTTTCACGTGCGCTACGGATGGGCTAACTACAGGGAAGTAAACCTCTGGAACAAGGACGGCCTGCCCGCGAACCCGTTCCGGACGGACGCCCCGCTGATCCCGCTGGAGAAGTAGACTATGATCTCTCGAAGACGAGGTTCCTTGCCCGCCCTCGGCGCGGCGGCATTCTTCTGCGCCGCGGGCGCGTTGCTGCTGCTCCCCTTCGCCGCCGGATGCGGCGGCAGTGGCGGAGACCCGGTCGGCGTGACGCTCCCCGCGTCCGTGGTGACGCGGTCAAACGAGCAGGCGTATTCGGAGGACGCCAAGATTCTGGCGGCGCGCGCGGCGCAGGGCGCGTGGCTCTCCGCCGACGAGGCGGCCCGCATAGACCGTGAGCTGGGCCGCATCCGGGACGCGAACCCGGCGGTGCGTAACATCCACGCCCGCCCCGCGTTCCAGCTACACGATCTGCTGGTGCGCGTCAGGACGAGCGCGTCGTGGCGCGACCGCTGGCGCGCGGGCCAGGTCACGACCGGGCAGGCCGCTCTGGACGGACTGCTGAACGAGTACGGCCCGAGCCGGGTCGATGCGCAGCCGCTGATCGCGGGCGCGGAGGAGGAGTGGTTCGTCCTCCACTTCGACCAGTCGCTCAACATGCCGAAGCTGGCGCAACTGTTCGCGGCGGCGAGCCCGGACGTCACGGGCGCGAACGCGAACCAGACGCTCGGCGACGGCGACGACATCACCGTCTCCGAGAACGCCGCGGGCGGGCGTACCTACACGTTCTCGGTCGGCTGGGGCGACTGCCAGGCGGGCTGCATCTCGCGCCACTACTGGGAGTTCGCGGTGGCCGCCGACGGAACCCCCACCCCACTCGGCGAGCGGGGCGACCCGCTCCCGACGCTGTAGCGGGCGAGCACGCGCGAAGGGGCCGCGGACCGACGGGGCCGCGGCCCGACTGCGTGCGCGGTCCCTACTTTCGCGCTACTTTCGAGGGGGCGTGGACGGACGGCGCGCCCGGCGGCACGGGCAGGCCCGCCGCCTGCGCCACCTCTTTTTCGACGATTAATTCGTCGGGGGTCTCGTAGAAGTCCACGATGCCGCTCGTGATCTCGTAGAAGGCCCCCACGATCCCGACCTCGTTTTTCGCGATCAGTCCCTTCAGCACCGGGTCGAGCGAGAGCGCGTAGCTCTGGAGCCGGATGTTGGCGACCACGGCCTCGCGCTCCTTCGCCTTGCGGTCCCGGATCTTGGGCAGGTGGTCGACCGCGGGGACGATCATGTCGAGCAGGCCCTGCACGGGCTTCGGCTCGCCCTGCCTTTCCGCCGCCGTGTGCATCGCGGCCTTCACCGCGCCGCACCCCTCGTGCCCCATCACGACGATGAGCCTGGACTTTAAGTGCGTCACCGCGTACTGGATCGAGGCCACCGTCGCCGGTTCCGCCACGTTCCCCGCGACCCGTACCGCGAAAAGGTCGCCGAGCGTCTGGTCGTAGACGATCTCGGTCGGCACGCGGCTGTCGGAACAGCCGAGGATGACCGCGAACGGCGATTGGCCCAGCACCTGGGCGCGCCTCTCCTGCGCGGACAACTCGTCCTTGCTGCCCTGACCGGAGAAGAAGCGGGCGTTGCCCACTTTCAGCAGGCGGAGGGCGTCCTGGGGCGTCTTCACGGGAGAGCCGCCGCGCGCCTGCGCCACCTCCTCCATCGTCGCCCCCCGGCGCAGCAGATCGGAGAGCCGGACGTCCTCCTGCGTGACCGTCTGCTCGGCGCTCGAGGGCGGCGGCTTGGGAAGCGACTGCGGCGCGGCGGCGTCTTCGCCGCCCGGAGGCGCGGCCAGTGCTGCGGAACGGGTGAAAGGGACTCCGGCGAGAAGGGCCGCGGCCCCGGTGGTCAAAGCGGCGCGGCGGGATATTTGTCGGCACATGGCAGTTGAGGACTCCTTGATCGTTGTCGGAGAATCAGAGTTTCACCGGTCGGTCGGGGGCTTCCTTTAGCGGCGCGGCGGACTCCTCCGATACAGGGAGGAACGCCGGGCCATCCCTCGCGTAACAGGAACCCCACGCAGATGCTGCTCAGCCGCTAACGACACCGCCGGAAGGCATACGGGGCCGACACGCCGCACGCCGCACGGCGCGGCGGCGGGGGCGGCTGCGCCCGCTCGCTCCGTACGCCCCGGCCGGGGCGGGTCCGCGCCCGGCGGGACCCGCCCCCACGCGTTCGCACGCGGAGGCGGCCATGAGCAGCGTAAGCAGTGGCAACAGCATCATCGTCGGTCGGCACAACCCCCGGTTGAAGGGCATCCGCGCGCTGGCGCGCTCACGTGAGGCGCGCGAGAGGAGCGGGCTCTTCTTCGCGGAGGGCTTGCACCTCGCGCTGGCGGCACAACAGAGCCCGAGCGCGGCCATCGAGCAGGTCGTCGCCTGCCGGGAGCGGCTGAGCGGCGAGCGGGCGCGGGCGTTCGTCGCCGCGCGCGAGCGGGAGGGAGTGCCGCTCCTGGAGGTGTCGCCGGACGTATTCTCCTCACTGGTCACCCGGGAAAGCGCGCAGGGCGTCGCCGTCGTCGCGCGGCAGCAGCGCTGGGGCGCGCTCGGCGACGTCACCGCGTCCGCCGCGGCGGGGGCGTCGGCGAGCCTCTGGGTGGCGCTCCAGGCGGTGCAGTACCCGGGCAACCTGGGCACCATCCTGCGCACGGCGGACGCCGTCGGCTGCGCGGGCGTCGTGCTCCTGGACAACGCGACCGATCCCTACGCCCCGGCTTCGGTGCGCGCGAGCATGGGCGGCGTCTTCTCCCAGCGCCTCGTGCGGGCGAGCTCCCGCGAGTTCGCGGACTGGAAGCGCCGGGCGGCGGCAGGGGGGGCGTTCGTCGTCGGCGCGTCCCCGTCGGCACCGACGGATTACCGGGACTTTGCCTGCCCGGCGGCGCACCGTCCGCTCGTGCTCCTGATGGGGCAGGAGCGCGGCGGCCTTTCGCCGCTGCTGGAGGGGCTGTGCGACGCGACAGTCCGCATTCCCATGGCCGGCCGCTGCGACTCGCTCAACCTAGCCGTCTCCGCGGCGATCCTGCTGTACGGTATTGCGGGGGAAGTAGTCACAGCCCTCCTTCCCGGCGCAGGCGCTCGACCTCCGCCGGGTCGTCCAGTGGGGCGGACGGCCTGCGCCGCGCGGCCTGATAGTCCGGGTCCAGAGGGTCCTTCGCGCGCTTCGGGTCGAAAAGGCGCGCGTCCACAGGCAGGGCCGCGTACGGCGTCAGGTCGGGGCGGTCGGCCTAGAAGTCGGAGAGGTTGCCCGCCAGTGCGTCGTACAGCGAGAGCGGCGGGACGTTCAGCAGCTCGAAGACCGAGCGGTGCAGCGCCGAGAAGTCGGCCACCCGCTTCGAGACGTGCCCCCGCTTCACCCAGGGCGAGACGACCATCAGGACCGACCGGTGCGCGTCCACGGAGTCCACGCCCCCCTGGGCGTCGTCCTCGGTGATGAATATCGCCATCTCCTTCCAGTGCCGGGAGCGCGACAGCCGCTCCACGATCCGCCCGAGTGCGTAGTCGTTGTCCGCCATGTACGACGCCGTGGCGGGGTAGCCGTCCTTCGGGCGCGGCCCGGCCCCGTGGTCGTTCGGCAGGTGGACGAAGAGCAGGCCGGGCAGCGGCTCCTTCCCGCTCTCGAACCGCTCCGCGTACTCCCGCAGGAAGACGTCGGCGCGGTACTGGTCCGGGATGTTCATGTTGTAGCCCGGGTAGTGGCGCGACGTCGCCTTGAAGAGCGGCAGCGGCATCGGGACGTTCAGCGGCAGGCGCGCGCCGGTCGGCTTCAGGCCCGCGGACTCGCTGATCCCGGCGAACTCGAAGCCCTCGCCCCAGTTTCCGAAGGGGACGTTGTGCCGCGCGAGGTGGTGCCAGAGCGAGCCCGCCTCCAGGTAGTCCTCGGGCGTGAGGGACGAGTTCGCGCCGAAGATCATACGCCTGCCCGGCGCGGGGGAGTCCGTTTTGTCGCCCATCTGCCCGCCGTAGGCGGCGCTGACGACCGACTCGGTCCAGTGGTTGGGCGCGACGCCCACGGCCCAGCGGTGGCCGTCCGCGCTGTGGTCGGAGTCGACGTAGAAGTTGTCGCTGCGCGCGAACCGCCGGGCGAGGGCGAGGTGGTTCGGCATGACGACGACCGGTTCGTCGGTGCCGATGCCCTCGATCCTCTGCGGCGCGCCGAAGCGGGCGAGCGTCGCGTCGCCGCGCCCGCCCGGCAGTGCGCCGAAGACTTCGTCGTAGGTACGGTTCTCCTTGACGATCACGACGGCGTGTTTGATCGGCGGCAGCTTCGCCGGGCGCTTCGGGGCCGACAGCGCGCCGTTGTTCGCCAGAACGGCCCGGGTGAGGGCGGGCAGGTCGCGGTCGGCGGGCGCGTCCGCCAGGGTGACGAGTCCCTTCATCAGGCCGCCGATCCCGCTGCCCTCCGGGCCGGGCGCGAACGCCCTGCCGCCGTTGGGGCCGGAGCCGAGGCCCTTCGCGCTTGCCGTGTAAAGCCGCTTCCCGTCCGGCGAGACGGCTACCTGCGCGGCGTACCAGCCCGCCGGGATCATGCCGAGCGGTTTGCCGGCCCGCGCGTCGATCACGGCGACGGCGTTGAACCCGGAGAGGGCGGCGTAAAGCCGACCGCCGTCGGGCGAGAGCGCGAGGCCGTACGGGGTGATGCCGCGCAGTGCGCGCAGCTTCGGGTCGGGGAGAAGGCCCGAGAGGGGAATGGTCGCCACCCGCCTGCCCGTCGCGGCGTCCAGCACGTCGATGGTGTCGTTGTTGGCGTTGGAGACGTAGACGCGGTCGCCGGAGGTGGCGAGGGCGCACGGGGCGCTTCCGCCGACCGCCCCTTTCACCTCGCCCGGCTCGTCCTCGTCTTCCCCCTCTTCGCCGTAGGCGACGGGGATGCCGGTAGTTTGCTTGAAAGCCGCCTTCGGCGTGCCGCCGCCAGAGAGATCGAAGCCCCAGACGGAGTAGGCTTCGGGGATGCGGGCATGGCCCAATCCGGGGACGGCGCGCCCCTCGACCTCCGCGCCCTCGCGCGCCGCTTTCGACGGGTAGCCGAACGGCGGGAAGGTAAGGCCGCGCGGGTCCGCGCCCTCTTTCGCCTCAACCCGGCGGTACTCGAAGAGTCCGATGTTGGCGACGTAGGCGTGCCTCCCGTCGGGCGAGAGCGCGACGGCGAAGGGGAGCCTGCCGGTCGGTGCGGCGTCGGTCACTCGCGCCGTCGCCGTGTCGATGCGGACCAGCCGCCAGTTGCCCTGGTCGCAGGCGTACAGCGTCCGGCCGTCGCGGGTGAGCGCGAGCGCGGAGGGCAGGCTGCCCTCGACCTTCGCGCCGCCGAGCTCGCCGTCGAGCGGGATACTGCCGGTGCGCCTGCCCGTCGCGGCGTCGAAGACGTGGACGCGCCCGTCGTTGCCGCCGGAGACGTACACGGTGCGGTTGTCGGGCGCGACGGCGACGCCGCGGTACGTGCTCTTGAACTCCGGCTCCCGGGCGGCGGTGATGACGCGCGGCGGGGCGCTGCCCGCGGAGGTGGAGATCAGGGTGAGCGCGAACGGGCCGGTGCCGCTGGAGACGACGGCGAGCAGGGAGCCGTCGGGCGAGAGGGCGAGGCCGTAGGGGTGCGGGGCAACGGTGACCGTGCGCCCGCGCGGTGTGACCAGACGCCCGCTGGGCAGGATGGCCGTTCCGGCCTTGCGGTCGGTGCGCGCGGTCCGCTCCCCGGCGGGCGGTTCCGCGAAAGCGGGCGACGGGGCGGCGAGCGCGAAGAGGCAGAGGGCGGCGAGGAGCAGCGGCGCGGGGGACCGGAAAGCATCCCCCGCGCCGCGCCGCCTCAGTGGGCAGGTACGGCCGACTACTTGGGCGCGGCCGGGGCGGGGACTTCCGCCGCCGCCGGTGCCGCCGGGGACGGCGACGCCTCTTCCGCGGGCGGCGTGCAGCCCGCGAGGACCGCGAGCGCCAGAGCGGAAACGAGGGTCAGCGTCAGAATGCGCAGATGCTTCATGGATACCGTTCCTCCAATAGGGAAACTGGATCGGCTGCGGACCGCAGCCGGGAGCGCGTGATTTTTCATGCCCCGACATTAGAATGCTCAACTCCCCTTCCGGTTACGCTTCGCGGGCGACAAAGTCGAAAATAATCCGCCCGTAAGCGCGGGCGGCGGTGGTGGACGCCGCCCATACGTTCGGCGTCCACCGCCCGACTTCCGGATTCGCCTCTGGCGGTGAGCGCGGGCAGGAAACGCATTTGCCGACGACGAACCGTGTCGGCGGAAACCGGCCGCGCGCCACGAAAGGGCACGGCGGCTCAAAAGCAAGGGACGAACGGCATGACCAAGGACGGCAAGATCGGCATCGGCATCATCGGCTTCGGCGGCATTGCGCAGACGCAGCACGCGCCCGGATACCGACGCGTCGCGGACCAGTGCGAGATCGTGGCGGTTGCGGACATCGAGCCCAAGCGGCTCGAAGAGGCGAAGGGCGACAAGTGGAAGATCGCCCGGGCGGTCGAGGACTACCAGAAGCTTCTGGAGATGCCCGAGGTGGACGCGGTGTCGGTGTGCA
>DATLHN010000541.1:0-7666 GCA_035539875.1 Armatimonadaceae bacterium | reverse complement strand
CGCGCGCCGTCGCCGACGCAGAACGAGTAGTGGGCGGTCGAGGCGCGCACCGGGATGCCGCTCACCCGGTCGAAGAACCCGGGGGAGTGCAGCGCGCTTCCGGAGCGCGGGCCTTCCAGTATCTGGCCCTTGCCGTCGATCAGCAGAGAGTTCGCGTAGGCCGTGATATTGGCGACCGGGTTGTTGCCCCGCCCGATGTAGTACGACGGCACCGCGGTCGTCAGCCATTCGCCGTCGGCGAACAGGTAGACGCCCATGTCGTCGGCGTGGTCGTGGCCGTAGTTCAGGTTCTCGTCGGGCAGTTCGCGCTTCTGCAGACGCCGGAAGGCCGCGTGGCCGCCGTAGACGCCGCTCTTGAAGGCGAGCAGGGAGTCGTTCGTGAGCGTCCACCCGCTGCGCGAGACCATCATCGAAAGGTCCGGGGCGAAGTAGTCCCGGTCCCAGGCCGCCGCACGGTCCGGCGGCGGGGTCGGCTTCACCGCCGGGTCGTACAGGATCGCGGAGAGGATGATGCCGCGCTGGCCGGGCGGCCAGGAGGTCAGGCCGCCCCGCCCCTGCCGCTGCCCCTCCGTGAAGGCGTCGGCGTACCAGGCTGCGCGCCCGTCACGGTGCTTCCGGGCGACGTAGCGGGCGATGGCGAGCGTGTCGTCGTTCTGGAAGTTAGAGAAGTCCCCGTAGACCAGGAACTCCCGGCGGTGCGCCGCCGATCCGGGCATGCCGTACATGCGGAAGATCGGGTAGTCGCGCGTGAACCGCGTGTCCGCGAAGTCGGGGCCGCCACGGAGACGCTGGTTGGCGATCGTGAACGGCAGCAGGGCGAGCATGCCGTAGTTGGTGTAGCCGATGCCCTCGTGCCACGCGCCCCCGGCGATGGGGTCGATCACGGTGCGCACGGTTTCCATGCCCCGCGCGGCCGTCGCCCGCCACTTCTCCGCGTCCGGCGACGACTCCCCCAGCGCCAGGGCGGCCATGCCGAGGCCCGTGTGGTTGAGCCAGTGGTGGTTCTGCGTGTACTGGCTGAGCCACCAGGTCCCCGGGTCCTGCGTCGCCGCGTACATGCGCGCTGCCCCGTCGGCGAGCCGCGTGCGGCAGCGGGCGCGCTCCGGCTCGCTCAGCCGCTCATACGACCAGTCGTAGGCCAGCGAGACGGACATCAGGAAGTGCGCCATCGGCAGGTCGGGCGCGGTGCCCTCCTGGTACTCCGGGAAGAGCCAGTCGGGGAAGCCGGGGTCGGTGACGCCTGCCAGGTAGTTCCGGGCCAGTGTCCGGGCGCGCTCGGCGATCTCCGCGCGGCGCGCGGGCGGCAGCTCGGGGAAGACGCGGTCCGCGCCGCCGTTCTCGAAGATGAGTGCGGCGAAGGCGTAGGTGGCGACCGTGTCGGCGAGGCCGCGTATGTCGCCCCGGAGCGACTGGTTCTTGACGTCCGGCGTCTGAGGGAACTCGCTCCCCGGCTGGAACGGCAGGTCGACCGCGCCGCGCAGCGCTTCGGCGACCGGCTTGAGCGGCCCGGCGAGCCGGCGGCGCAGTTCGGGGACGGCGGCGCGGGCGTCGAAGAGCAGGTTGGGGCGCTTGGCCGGGGCCGAAGAAGGGACGGCGGGAACGGGCGACGCCGCGGGGGACGCCGCGCGGGCGGGAGAGCCGGTCGCGGCGCAGGCGGCCAGAGCGGCGAGCGACGCGGCGGCGAGCAGACCGATATTCTTCACGAAACCTCCTCACCCGCCGGGTCAGAATCGGAGGACCAGGGCGAGCGTATCCTCGGGTCGGGTCATCAGGCGCTCGTAGGCGTCCGCGGCGCGCTCGACCGGCAAAACGTCGGAGACGAGCGGCCCGACCCGGACGCGCCCGGCCGCCAGCAGGTCCACGAAGCAGCGCAGGTTGCGCCCCTCGGTCCAGGGCACCACGCCGGGCGGCAGGTCGTAGCCGTCGCGCTCGTACTGGGCGTCGTAACGGCCCGGTCCGGCGGCGCGCGACACGACGACCGTCGCCTCCTTCTGGAACAGCGGCTCGCGCGGCAGGTCCGGGCGGACGTTGCCGACGATCACCACGCGCCCGCGGAAGCGGACCGCTTCGAGTCCGGCGAGCGCCGGACCCGCGTCGTCGGGGGTGCCCGCGCACACCAGCACCGCGTCGAGGCCCGCACCGCCCGTGAGCGACGCCGCGGCGGCCCGCCACTCTTCCAGCGGGACGACGGCGTCGCCGTCTCCCATTGCGGCGAGCGCGCGCGCCGCGACGTCGCGACGCGACGCCAGCGGGTCGGCGGCGAGGACCCACGCGCCCGCCGCCCGCGCGAGCTGGGCGACCAATTGCCCGACGACGCCGAGGCCCAGCACGCCGACGCGCTGGCCCAGCTCGACGCCGCCCATCCGCACCGCGTGCAGGGCGATCGCGCCGATCCCGCCGAAGGCGGCCTCCTCGGGCGGGAGGCCGGGCGCGGGGGCGATCAGGTTCTGACCGACGACCAGGCGGTCGGCGTGCGCGACGTACGGGCCGCCGTAGACCGCGACCGGCGTACCGGGGGGCGGCCCGGCGTAGTCCGGCCCCGCGGCCTCGACGACTCCGGCCGCCGAATAGCCCAGCCGCGTCGGCGGCCGGTCGATGGCATGCGGGACGGCCCGCCGCTGGCGGATCATAGTGGTTTCCGTCCCCGTGCTGACCGCCCCCGCCCGCAGGCGTATCACGGCCTGGCGCGGTCCCGCGTCCGCCGGCGGACCCGCCGGGGCGACGACGGCGACGGTACCGTCCGACAGCAGAGTAACTTCCCGCAGCGCCGCCGCGTCTTCGGGCATTCGGCTATCCCGCCGGGGTCTCGGGCTGCCCGGAGCGCGCCGAGCGCAGCAGCGCATCGACCACGCGCAGAGCCTCTATCCCTTCGCGGGCGCCGGAGCGGGGCTCGCGCTCGCCGCGCGCCACGGCGAAGAACTCGTCGAGCTGCAGGCCGAAGCCCTTGGTAAGGGATTTGGAGACGAAGCTGACCTCCTCGCGGCCGCCCGGTTCGCCGCGGTCCACGACGAACCGCCGCGTCTCGGAACCCTGCGGCTCGCCGCCGGGCCAGCCGATGCGCCCCCCGGGACCGAGGATCTCGAACAGCCTCCCGCCGTAGCACCCGACGGGCAGGCCCCAGCTCCAGGCCAGCAGGAGTTCGTCGCCGGACTCGAAGCGCAGCGAGGCCGAACCGGCGTCCACGGCGGTGTGCCCCGCGCCCATGGTCCGGCCGTGGGTGAACACCCAGGCGAGCGGGCCGAAGAGGTGCAGCGCGAAGTCGATGGTGTGGATCGCGCCGTCGAGGAACGGGCCGCCGCCCTGCTCGTCCTGGAAGAACCAGGGGCTCCAGTGCGGGCCGGGACCGGACATGACGTCGCGCCAGACGACCGGCCGGCCGATCGCCCCGGCGCGCAGCGCCTCCCCGAAGGCGAGCCACTCGTCGTCGAAGCGGCGGACGAACCCCACCTGGAGGCGTGCCCCGCTCTTCTGCGACGCCGCGCGCATCGCCTCGGCCTGGTCGAGCGTGCGGGCCATCGGCTTCTCGCAGAAGACGTGCTTGCCCGCGTTGAGCGCGTCGATCGCGATTGGGGCGTGGGTGTACGTCGGCGTGCAGACCAGCACGGCGTCCACGTCGGGCAGCAGCGCGTGGTGGTCGGCGTGGGTGCGGGCGATGCCCCACCGCTCCGCCGTCTTGCGCGCGGCCTCCGGGTTTATGTCCGCTACGCCCACTACCTCGGCAGCCTCTTTCCGCTCGGCAAGTTGCGGCAGATGCGCGTCATTCGCGATCCCCCCGCACCCGACAACTCCTATGCGCAGCCTGGACATCGACAACGATTCCTTTCCCGGGGCCGGTGCGGCCCGACGCAAACAACAATGCCGCGATTTCGCGGATTTGTCAAGAAAAAGTTCTTGACAGTCATCTCAATCGGCCTTATATTACGACATGAACTGCGGTTGAGCAAGCGGTTGCTCAAAGCGAGCAACCGCTCCCGGCTTTCGATGTGGGCCGCACCCGCAGTGCCGATAGACTTCTGCCCCCGGCAGAGAACCGCGCGAGGAAGCGCGCACCGACACTGTGATCGTCAACTGGCTGTCCCGTGCCAGCACCGCCTGTCCCGTTGTCCGCCCGTCAGGAGGAGTCGTTATGGGTTATTCGTTCACCCGCCAGATCGGCAACTGCCGTCCCCGCGCCGCCTTTACGCTCATCGAGTTGCTTGTGGTCATCGCGATCATAGCGATCCTCGCCGCGATCCTGTTCCCCGTCTTCGCCCAGGCCCGCTCCAAGGCCCGGCAGACTGCCTGCCTGAGCAACAACAAGCAGCTCGGCACGGCGATGATGATGTACGCGCAGGACTACGACGAGACGCTCCCGATGCAGACGTACGTCGACATGTCCCAGAACATCTACACGATCGTCAACGCGTACTCGAAGAACCAGGACATCTGGGTCTGCCCGGCGATGAGCGAGGTCAAGGGCCAGGCGGAGCAGCCCGCCTCGAACATCCAGGACCAGGCCTGGAACGTGACGATCAGCGGCCAGACGAAGATGGCCAGCATCGGCGTCAACCTGAGCATGTTCCCGTACGGCGACGGTACGCGGATGTGGGGCGGCCCCGGCAGCCAGGCCGACCCGAATCGCCTCGGCGAGGTCGCCGCCCTGGCGAGCGTGGATCGCCCCGCCGACACCATCTGCATGTTCGACTCGCGCTGGACCGGCGTCAGCGGGTTCGCCAACAGCATCGCCAAGAACATCGGCATCCCTGCCAAGACCCGCCACACGAACACCTGCAACATCGTCTACGCCGACGGCCACGCCAAGGCGGTGGTCGGCAAGCCGTACGGCAGCACCGCCGGCCTCACCGCGGGCCAGCTTCTCGCGGCCCAGAACGGCGGCCTCGACTTCCGCATCCTGCTCGACAAGACGCTGTACGTCTGGGACCCGGAAGACCCGGCCAGCCAGTAAGCCGGCCGTAACGGCGCGCACACCGGCGCGTGTACAATAGCAGCGACTACCATTAGAAAGACAGACACGCGTTGAGCGTCACCTTACGGGACGTCGCCAAGTCGCTTGGCGTCTCCACCAGCACGATCTCGCGGACCCTGAGCGGTCAGGGGCGCATCAGTCCGGCCACCCGGAAGATGATCCTCGACCGCCTCCAGGAGATAGGCTACACGCCGAACGTGAACGCCCAGCGCCTCGCGTCGGGACGCGCGTACATGATCGCCCTCGACTTCGGCGCGAACCCGCACCTGCTCGGCGACATGTACTTCGCCGAGCTGACGCGCGGGGTGCAGGAGGCCCTGCGCGAAACCGGCTACGGCCTGCTCCTCAACGCCACCGGCGACCGCCTGGTAAACCTGGTGCGGTCGCAGGCCGTGGACGGCATCATGTACTTCGGCGGCGAGCCGGAGGAGGTGGAGAAGATCCGGTGGCTGGCCGCGGAGGGGATGCCCACGGTGCTGATCACCCACTGCGCCACGCCGCCCGCGCCCAACTTCGCCCCCGTGTTCACGGACCTGCCGAAAGGCGCGCGGGCGGTGGCCGACCTCCTGGTGGCGCGGGGCCACCGCCGGATAGGCTTCATCGGGAGCTACGGCAGCGATCAGGTTCTGGACGTGTTCGTGGAGCGCCTGGCCGAGCACGGCGTGTCGCTGCGGGACGCGGACGGCCTGCTCCGGCTGGTCGGTACGGACCCGGACGCCGCCGAGGAGGCGATGGCGGACCTGCTCGCCCTGCCCCACCCCCCCACCGCGGTCTTCGCCCGCACCGACTCCCTGGCCGCCGCCGCGATCCGGGCGGCGCACGCCGCGGGCGCGCGCGTGCCCGCCGACGTCTCGGTGGTGGGCCACGACGACATCGCCTTCGCCCGGCTGACGGCCCCGGCGCTCACCACGGTCCGGATCGACTGTACCCGCATGGGGAAGCTCGCGACCGAGGCCATGCGGATGCTGCTCGACTGCCCCGGGGTGGCGATACAGCCGCGCGTGGTGACGCCCGAACTGGTGCTGCGCGAGTCCGTCGCCGACGCCCCGCGCTAGCGAGAGAGAAAAGGAGATACGGTCCGTGTTTCGCATCGACGCCCACCTGCATTTCATGGGCGACCACCCCGAGGCGGTCGAGCTGCTCCGGGAGATGGACCTGAAGCTGTTCAACATCGTGGTCGCGCACGGCGGGGACGACTGGTGGCAGCGCCAGGCGGGCCTCTACCAGACGATGACGCGCCGCTGGCCGGACCGGTACGCCTGGTGCACCGCCTTCGACCTGGAGGGCTGGGGGACGCCCGACTTCGCAGAGCGCGCGGTCGCCGGGCTGGAGCGCGACTTCGCGGACGGCGGCGCGCTGGCGTGCAAGGTGTGGAAGAACGTCGGGATGGAGTTCCGGGACGCCGACGGGTCCTTCGTCCACCTGGACGACGAGCGCTTCGACCCGGTCCTGAACTGGCTCGCCGACAACGGCAAACCGCTCCTGACCCACATCGGGGAGCCGCTCGCCTGCTGGCGGCCCCTGGAGCCGGGCAAGCCTCACTACAACTACTACAGCCGCAACCCCGAGTGGCACATGCACGGCCGCGACGACATGCCCTCGCACGAGGAGATCATCGCCCGCCGCGACCGGATGCTGGAGCGGCACCCGCGCCTGCGCGTGATCGGGGCGCACCTGGGCAGCCTGGAGTACGACGTCGCCGAGGTGGCCCGCCGGTTCGAGCGGTACCCGAACTTCGCCGTGGACATCTCGGCCCGCCTCGACGACCTCGCGTACCAGGACTCCGACACCGTTCGCCAGTTCTTCCTGGACTTCCCCGACCGCACCCTTTTCGGCACCGACCAGGTGCGGGTCGAGCCGCAGTCGTCCATGACCGACGAGCGGCGGCGCGCGACGCTGGAGGAGACGCGGGCGGAGTTCGAGCTGCACTTTCGCTACTTCGAGTCCGCCGGTCCGATGGAGGTGCGGGGGCGCGAGACGACCGGACTGTGCCTCCCGGCGGACGTGCTGGACCGCTTCTACGTCGAGAACGCGCGGGCCTGGTATCCTGGCTTGTAGCGCGGCGCGGGCGTGAGCGCCACCGAAGGGAACGGACGAGAAAGACGATGCCGATAGACGGACCGCGCGCCCTGCGGGCGGGCGAGATGCCCGCCCTGCGCGCCCTGGAAGAGGCGGTATTCCGCCCCGGGATGCCCGACGAGTACCCGCAGGTCTTCCACGAGGGAAACCTGGAGGGCCTCACGGTCTGCTTCGACGGGGAGCGCTGCGTCAGCCACGCCGGGATGGTGAACCGGGGGGCGTCGATCCACGGATGCCGCGTGGACCTGGGCATGATCGGGGGCGTCGCGACGCACCCGGACTACCGCGGGCAGGGCCTCGCCGGTGCCTGCGTCGACCACGCGCTCGCGAAGGCTCGCCGCGACGGCCTGGACTTCGTCCTGGTCTCCGGGGACCGGAGCCTGTACCTGCGCCGCGGCTGTGCCACGGTCGGCCGCGATGCCCTGTTCACGCTGGACCCCGCCGCGGCCGCCCGGCTCGCCGACGCCGCCCCGGCGCTCGGCCTGCCCCGCGTGCGGATCGAAGCGCTTGCGGAAGGCGACGATGCCGTTGCGCTGCTCTCCGACATCTATCGCCGCGAGCCGGTTCGGTTCCTCCGGCACCGCGAGGACTACGCCGACCTGATGCGCTGCGGCGTCGTCC
>DATLHN010000540.1:0-10510 GCA_035539875.1 Armatimonadaceae bacterium | reverse complement strand
GGAAGGTGGCGTTCGGCCCGCTGCTCGCGTCCGACATGCTGATGGGCGAGGGGTACGACGCGCGCCGCGAGATGCCCGGATGGGACGCCCCCGGGTTCGACGACTCGGGCTGGCAGGCCGCGACGTCCTTCGACGCGCCCGTGGGCGTCGCCCTCGTCGGCCAGAACGGCCCGACGATCAAGAAGACCGAGGAGATTTCCCCGGTGGAGGAGCCGAAGCGCCAGGGCAACGCCTGGATCTTCGACCTGGGCCAGAATATGGTCGGGTGGGCGCGGCTCAAGGTCAAGGGACCGGCGGGCGCGACCGTGCGACTGCGCTTCGCCGAGACCCTGAAGGGCGGACCGGCGGCGAAGGACGGCCCGATCTACACCGAGAACCTGCGCTCCGCCGCGCAGACCGACTACTACACGCTCAAGGGCGACCCGGGCGGCGAGACCTGGGAGCCGCGCTTCACGTTCCACGGCTTCCGCTACGTCGAGGTCACGGGTCTGCCGGAGACGCCGACGCGGGAGACGATCACGGGGGTCGTGGTCCACTCCGACTGCCCGCGCACCGGCGACTTCGAGTGCTCGGACCCGCTCATCAACCAGTTGCAGAAGAACATCGACTGGGGGTGGCGCGGCAACAGCGTGGACGTACCGACGGACTGCCCGCAGCGCGACGAGCGGCTCGGCTGGACCGGCGACGCCCAGGTCTTCATCCGCACCGCCTGCTTCAACCGCAGCGTCGCCCCGTTCTTCGACAAGTGGCTGGTGGACCTGATCGACGCGCAGGGCAAGGAGGGCGGCTACCCGAGCGTCGCGCCGGACATCCTCTCGGGCGGCGGGCGCGTGGACGGCGGCCCGGCGTGGGCGGACGCGGGCGTCATCTGCCCGTGGACCCTGTATCTGGCCTACGGCGACACCGCCGTGCTGGCGCGCCAGTACGACTCGATGGCGCGGTTCGTCGGCTACCTGGAGGAGACCGCGAAGGACAACGTCCGCTGCTGGGACGGCGGCGGATATCACTGCTACGGCGACTGGCTCGCGCTCGACGGCAGCGGCAAGACCGTGGGCGGCACGCCGTTCGATCTGATCGGCACGGCGTTCTACGCCCACAGCGCGAACCTGCTGTCGAAGGCGGCGGCGGTGCTTGGCAAGGACGCCGACGCCGCGCGCTACCGCGGCCTGTTCGAGACCGTCCGCGACACGTTCCAAAAGCGCTGGGTAACGGACACCGGCCTCGTCTTCCCCGGGACGCAGACCGCGTACGTGCTCGCCCTGCACTTCGACCTCATGCCCGAGGCGCTGCGCCCGGCCGCGATGGAGAACCTGGTGCGCGACATCGAGAAGCGCGGCAACAAGCTCTCGACCGGCTTCGTCGGCGCGGTCTACCTGCCGCACGTGCTCACCAACGGCGGGCGGCCCGATGTCGCCTTCAAGCTGCTGCACCAGCATCAGTGGCCGAGCTACCTGTACGCGGTGACGCAGGGCGCGACGACGATCTGGGAGCGGTGGGATGGCTGGACGCACGACAAGGGCTTCCAGGACGCCGGAATGAACTCGTTCAACCACTACGCCTACGGCGCGATCGGCGACTGGCTCTACCAGAGGGTCGCGGGCATCGACGTGGACGAGGCGCGGCCGGGCTACAAGCACGTCGTGCTGAAGCCGCACCCGGCGGGGAGCGGCCTTTCCCACGCGAAGGCGCACCTCGACACCGCCTTCGGACGCGTCGAGAGCGGCTGGCGCGTGGAGGGCGAGAAGTCACTGACCTGGGAGGTGACCGTCCCGCCGAACACCACGGCTACCGCGCACGTCCCCGGCACGGGCGGCGACGCCGGGGTGCGCGAGCTGGAGCCGGGGCGGCACACCCTCCGCTCCGAGATATAACCCCTGCCCGCGCCACACCCTCGGACGCGGCGGGCGGGGACGATTTGCCCGGACCGGCAGATTGCCGGTCCGGGCAATGGCATCGGGTCCCGAACGACGACGTTTCGAAGGAGTGAAGCGACAGACATGAAGGAAGGGATACTGGCGGGCGTGACGGCGGGGGCGGCGGCTCTCGCCGCGGTGATCGCGGGCGGCGCGGGCTGCGCCGACGCCGCGCCGCAGCAGACGAAGGGGGGCGCGGCGCCCGCGCCCGTGGGGGGCCAGCGCGCGCCCGGGTGGGTCTGGTGGGAGGCGGAGACGCCCGCGAAGACGAACTTCCCCCCCGCGGAGTCCAACCCGTTCGGCCCCGCGAACGCGACGGAGGCGGCGGTCCTCTCCGGCGGAAAGTGGGTCGGCACGGAGGGGAAGCGCGACCGGACGCTGTTCCTGGAGTACGCCGTGAACGTCCCGAAGGCGGGGACGTACGAGTTCTACAGCCGCAAGTTCTGGAAGCACGGCCCGTTCCGCTGGAGGATCGGCGACGGCCCGTGGCAGCAGGTGGGCCGCGACGTCGCGCTGCTGGACGACGCCCCACTGCGGCAGTTCGTCGGCGCGAACTGGGTCTGGTCCGGGTCGGCGGAGCTGAAGCCGGGGCCGCAGACGCTCCGCATCGAACTGACCGATAACGACGGCGCGGCGGCCTTCGACGCGTTCGTCCTGACCTCGCAGCCGTTCGCCGCGCGCGGAAAGCTCAAACCCGGGGAGAAGTGGAACCGCGGCGAGGAGGGCTGGTTCGCCTTCGAGCCGGACCCCGACCCGTTCGCCCCCTCCCCCATCGACCTGCGCTCGCTGAACGAGAAGGTCGCCGGCGAGAACGGGCGCATCGTCGTCCGGGGCGAGCAGTTCGTCCACGAGAAGACGGGCAAGCCCGTGCGCTTCTGGGCCGTCAATGCCGGGCCGGACTTCCTGAACCTGCCGCCCGCCCAGATGGACTACCTCGCGCGCCACCTCGCCAAGTACGGGGTTAACCTCGTGCGCTACCACGGCGGCCTCTGGAAGGACGGCGACTTCCGCCAGCCGGACCCGCAGAAGGTCGCGAAGCTGCAGCGACTGGTGTCCGCGTTCAAAAAGAACGGCATCTACACGTCGCTCTCGCTCTACTTCCCGCTCTGGCTCAGCTTCGACGAGAAGAGTGGCTTCGACGGATACGTTGGCGGCAAGCACCCCTTCGCCCTGCTCTTCTTCAACCCCGAGTTTCAGGAGATCTACCGCGGCTGGTGGAAGGCAGCCCTGACGGCGAAAAGCCCGCACACGGGCCTGGCCCTGGCCGAGGACCCGGCGGTGCCGATCGTCGAGCTGGTCAACGAGGACTCGTACCTATTCTGGACGTTCACGCCCTACCAGAACATCCCCGGCCCGCAGATGGCGCTGCTGGAGAAGCGGTTCGGCGACTGGCTGGCGAAGAAGTACGGCTCCATGCCGAAGGCGCTCGCCGCGTGGGGCGGCGCGGGGCAGAAGGGCGACGACGCGGCGGCCGGGCGCGCGGGGTTTCTGCCGCTCTACGAAGTCTTCAACCAGCGCAGCAAGCGCGGCCAGGATACGGCGCAGTTCCTGACCGAGGACCAAGCGGCGTTCTTCTCGCAGACGGCGAGCTACCTGCGCCGCGACCTCGGCTACCGGGGCCTGGTGCAGGGGTCGAACTGGATCACGGCGGACGCGCAGCGCCTCGGCCCGCTCGACAAGCTCTCGAACGTCGCGCCCGGGCTCGACTTCCTGGACCGGCACGGCTACTTCGACCCGCCGCACACGGGCGAGGGCGCGTCCTACTCGCTGCGCCCGGGCCACGTCTACCGGGACGTCAGCGCACTGACCTTCACGCCCGGCAAGCCCGGCGAGCAGCCGAGCTACAGCCTGCCGATCATGGACGTGCGCTATAACAACCTGCCGTCCACGCTTTCCGAGGTGAACTGGCCGACGCCCAACCGCTACCGGGCGGACTTCCCGCTCGTCGCCGCCGCCTACGGCGCGCTCCAGGGCACCGACGCCCTCTACTTCTTCGCGCTCGGCGGCCCGACCTGGCAGGGGATGCACGGCAAGTTCGGCCTCCAGACTCCGGCCATCGTCGGGCAGTTCCCCGCGACCGCGCTCCTCTACCGCAAGGGGTTGGTGCAGGACGGCCCGCCGGTCGTGGAGGCGTCGCTCGCCATCCCCGACCTGTACGCGCTCAAGGGCGCGCCGGTGAAAGCCCCGGTGAGCCTGGAGGCGTTCCGCGCGAAGGACGTACCGCCCGGCCAGCTCGCGCCGGTGGACGCGGCGACCATCGACCCGCTGGCGTTCCTGGTGGGCAAGGTGACGCTGAACCTGACGCCGACTCCCGGGCCGTCGAAGATGGCGAATCTGGTCCCCTTCATCGACCGGGAGAAGCAGGTGGCGCGCAGCGCGACCGGCGAGCTTTCCTGGAACTGGGCGGACGGGCGAATGGTGGTCGCCGCGCCGCAGGCGCAGGGGATCACCGGCTTTCTCGCGAAGGCGGGCCGCCTCGCCCTGCCGGACGTCGTCATCGAGTCGCCGCTGGAGTACGGCACGGTGCTGGTCGTCTCCCTGGACGGCAAGCCGATCAAGACCTCCGGGAAGCTGCTCGTGCAGGTGATGAGCGAGGACAGGAACTGGGGCTGGAAGACCAGCGCGCCGACGGGCGAGCGGACGATACAGGCCCTTGGAGGGCCGCCGATCCTGGTCAAGAACCTGGCCGGAACGGTGTCGCTCACGCGCCCCGACGCCGCCTCGCTGAAGGTAACCGTGCTCGACGCCAACGGCTACCCCGCCGGAAAGCCGGGCACCGGCGGCGCGAAGTCTCTCGCGCTCAAGCCGGACGTCCTCTACTACCTCATCGAGAAGTAGGCGGAAAGACGGGGAGGCGGCGGGGCCACGCCCCCGCCGCCTCCCCGTTTCTTGCTGGCGGTTCGCTTAGAACAGCTGGGCCAGTTTGCCGTTGCTGTCGCCGATCTTCTCGACCGGGACGCCGACGCGGTCGAACATCGAGACGAAGAGGTTCGTCATCGGCGTGCCGTCCGCGTAGCGGATGTGGCGGCCGGTCTGGACGTTGCCGCCGCCCTTGCCCAGCACGATGACCGGCAGGTCGTTGTGGTTGTGCCGGTCGCCGTCTGAGATGCCGCCGCCGTAGACGAGCAGGGTGTTGTCGAGCAGGGTGCCGCTGCCCTCCTTCGTCTTCTGCATCCTGTCCACGATGTAGGAGAGCTGCTCCAGGTGGAAGCGGTTGATCTGGCGGATCTTCGCCTGCTTCTCCTCCGACTTGCCGTGGTGCGACAGCTCGTGGTGCCCCTCGGCGATGTTGATCATCGGGTAGGAGCGGTTGGAGCCCTCGTTCGCGAACATGAAGGTGCAGATGCGGGTCAGGTCCGACTGGAAGGCCAGCACCATCATGTCGCCCATCAGGCGCACGTGCTCCGCGTAGTCGCGCGGCATCGCGCTCGGACGCGTCGGCATGCCGGCGGCGGCGGGCTTACCGGCCGCCGCGTTCTGCTTCTCGGCGAACTGGAGTCGGCGCTCGAGCTCGCGGACGCCGCCGAAGTACTCGTCCAGCTTCTGCCTGTCGCGGGTGCCGAGCTGGCGCGAGAGCGACCTGGCGTCCTCCATCACGAAGTCGAGGACGCTGCGCTTGTAGAGGTTCTTCTGGGCGGCGGACTCCCCGATCTCGTTGCCCTCGCTGTCGATGCCGAAGAGGCGGTCGAAGACGAGGCGCGGGTCGGTCTCCTTGGCGACCGGCGTGGACTCCGAGCGCCACGAGATGCTGTTGGAGTAGGCGCAGGAGTAGCCGCTGTCGCAGTCGCCCGCCAGTCCGCCGCGCTCGCAGCCGAGCTCCAGTGACGGGAACCGGGTATGCTGCCCGATGAACTGCGCGGCGACCTGGTCCGCCGATATGCCCGACTTGATGTTCGCCCCGCTCGTCTTGCGCGGGTGGCAGCCGGTGAGCCAGGCGGCGGCGGAGCGGGCGTGGTCGCCGCCGCCGTCGCCGAGCGCCCGGGCGTTGTTCTGCGTCAGCCCGGAGAGGACGTTCATCTGCTGGCGGTACGGCGCGAGCGGTTGAAGCAGGTAGGGAAGCTCGAAGTTCGCCCCCTCCGCCGCCGGGGTCCAGTCGGCCATGTGCATGCCGTTGGGCACGAACAGGAAGGCGAGACGGACCGGCGGCCCGCCCGGGGCTCCCGCCTTCGGGCCGGTCTGGGCGAGCGCGGAGAGCGGCAGCATCGCTTCCAGGAACGGGAGCGCGAGGGTGACCCCGGTGCCCCGGAGCAGCGTGCGTCTGTCGATCTTCGACGATGTCATGAAGGGTTTCCTTACCGGTCATTCAGCCCGCGCAGCGGGGCGACGATCCTGCGATTCTTCGAGTCGCGCAGGATCAACTTGTCGGCTTCGAGCCTCTCGACGGTCAGTGCGGCTTCCCCGGGGAAGCCGCTGGCGAGCTTGACGCCCGCGCGGTTCACGGTCAGCACTTCGACGATCTGCGCGGGGCCGACGCTTCCCGTTTCCAGGATGCAGTGGGTCGGCCTGCCGCTGCCGTCGATAACCACGCCGGAGAGTCGGCGCGGCACGTCCAGTACGCTACGCGCGGCGGCTGCCTCTCCCGCCGCGCCCGGCGGCCGCGACGCGGGCAGGTTCGGCCGGGGAGACCCCTCCTGCGGCCTGACGAGATAAACGCCGTCCGCCAGCGACAGTTCCAGGTGCATGGCCCCGCCGTCGAGCACGGCGCGCAGGACGTCGTCGAGCGCGACCGGCGTTTTCGTATCGACGGACACCAGCCCCTGTACCCCGTTGTCCAGGCTGAAGTCCGCCCGGCCCGCCGTCAGCACCATCTCCAGCGCGGCGCGCACCGGCGCGTCCTTCGCCACCACGCGCAGCAACGGCGGCGCGGCGGACTGCTGCGGCGCGGCGGCGCGCCCCGAACCCGCCGCCGCCGCAAAGCTCGCGGCGACGAGAAGGCTGCTCAGACAGGCCCCAAGCGCGGCGCGTATCCACTGGCGGCGGCTTGCTGAACTATTGGTTTGCATCTCCGGCATCCGTCAACAGACTCCTGAAGTGCTACGGCCAAAAGCCCGGCCGTCCGACGCGTCCTTCGCCCGCTTCCTGTTCCCAGCCTCCCCGCGGAACGCTCATGCCGCCGTCCGAGCGGGGCGCGCGAGCCTCTCGCGGCTCTCCCTGTTCCTCGCCGACCCGCAGAATCGGGCTCGACCGGGGCGCGAGCGGCACGAGGACCGTCTGTCCCGCCCGTCCGCGAAGTATGATCCCTTCCACCTGGACGCCTTCCGCGCGGTAGGGTTCACTTCCGGGCAGGCCGGGGGCGATCCGCTCGCCGGGCCGCACGTTGTCGAACACGGGCGTGCCGCCCGGCGGCACCGTCTCCAGAAGTGCGACGACCGGGGCGCGCCCCAGGACGATGATGCCCGCGACCCGGCGTATGGTGCCGTCCGGTTCCAGTGGGAGGTAGCCGCGCGGTGCGGGCGGAAGCTTTGGCCGGGGCGCACCGCCACTCGCGGGCGGGCCTGCCGTTGTGTTGTCGCGGCGGTCGTTTCGCGGTGCCTCCTGTGCCTGCGGCGCGGGGGCCCCGGGCGAAGCCGCGCCCGGAGGCGGGACCTCCGCCGGCGAGGCCTCCGGTCGAACGACGTAGGTATCGCCCTCACGAGTCAATCCGAGCCGCGGCCCCACGTTGGCCGGGAAGATCCTCGCCAGTACCTGGGCGGCGGTATTCGGCCCCTCCACCGGCCGGAGCGTAACCCGGCCGGTCACCCCGGACTCCATGCGGAACCGGACCCCCGCCGCGGTCAGGAGCATAGCGATCGCCCGTTCCGTCGGGGCATCCTCCAGCAGTGCGTAGAGCCGCGGTCCCTGGGGGCTCTCGTCGGCCATCCTCCGGAGCGTCCGCGCCGTCTCGTCGGAGAACCCGCCCCGGGTGCGCCCGCCGCCTTCGTCCTTTGCCGCGGCACCTCTCTCTCCCGCGGACTTCGCGCCCGAGCGCGCTTCGACCGGGCGGAAGCCGGGCAGGTCACGGGCAGCCGCCCCCGGCACAACGCCCAGGTCCGAGCCCAGTCCGGCGAGCGCGGGCTCGTCGGCGCGTCGCGGAGGCTCGAGTGCCCGCAGAAGAGGGAGCGCGCCGAGCAGAAGCGCCGCCGCACTGACGATGCCGACCCGCCGATGCAGACGCGCGCGGCGGTGGTGGTGGCCCGCCCCGGCGGTGCGGCGTCCCGGCAGCGCGCCCGGCGTCATCAGCGTCGCCCCTCCGGGGCGCGGGGCGCGGCAAGGGCGACGACCTTCTTCACCGGCGGCGGCGAAGGCGCGCCGCCGCCCGGGCTCGCGGCGGGCTTTTCCCCGCGCTGCTTCCGGAAGGGCTCACTGGTCACGATCGTCTCCACGACCGCCGAGAAGCGGTAGTCGCTCTTCTGCACGTGCGCCGCCATCGCGTCGATGTTGCACCGGTCGGTGGACTCGACGCCGCGCCCGAGGGCGTAGGTGAGCAGCTTCTCGGTCATCGCCTTGGTGAACTGCCCCTTCATCCCGAGGAGCGTCTTGCGCAGCTCGCCCGGCCCCTTGAACGACCTGCCGTCGGGAAGCGAGCCGCCCGGGTCGACCGGGTGCTCGCCGTCCTTGAGACGCCACGCGCCGACGGCGTCGAAGTTCTCCAGGCCGAAGCCGAGCGGGTCCATGCGCTGGTGGCAGGAGGCGCAGGCGGGGTCCTTGCGGTGCTGCTCCAGCCGCTGGCGCAGGGTGCCGGTAAGGGGCTCCTTCTTGTCGTCGGGCAGTTCGGCGACGCCGGGCGGGGGCATGGGCGGCGGCGTGTTCAAGAGGTTGTCGAGCACCCACTTCCCGCGCTTCACCGGGGACGTACGCGTCGGGTTGCTGGTGAGGGTGAGGACGCTCGCCTGCGTCAGCACCCCGCCGCGACGCCCGCCCGCGAGCTTGACCTTGCGGAACCCGTCCCCGCGCACGTCGGTGTTGCCGTAGTGGCGGGCGAGGCGCTCGTTCAGGAACGTCCAGTCCGAGTCGAGGAACTCCAGGATGCTCCGGTCCTCGCGCACCACGGAGTCGAAGAACAGTTCCGTCTCCTGGCGCATCGCCGCGCGCAGGCTTTCGTCGAAGGCGGGGAACGTCTTCGCGTCGGGCGTCACCCGCTCCAGCTTCCGGAGCTGGAGCCACTGGCCCGCGAAGTTGTCCGTCAGCGCCCGCGAACGCGGGTCCTTGAGCATGCGGCGCGCCTGCGCCTTCAGGACGGCGGGGCTGCCGAGTTTCCCCTGCTCCGCCACGCGCAGGAGCTCGTCGTCCGGCGCGCTGCTCCAGAGGAAGTACGAGAGCCGCGAAGCCAGCTCGAACGCGTTCAGGTCGCGCGCCTTCCCCGTCTCCGGCTCGACGCGGAAGAGGAAGTGCGGCGAGCAGAGGGTGGCCTGCACCGCGAGCTGCATCCCCCGCTCGAAGGACTCGCCGCTCTTGCCCGCGATCCCCCACACCTGCAGCAGGCGGTCCACCTCGGTGGCGGTCGGAGGGCGGCGGTAGGCGCGGCGGGCGAACGCGGTCAGGATCTTGCGGGCGCGCAGCTTCGGGTCCGCAACCCCCTCGCCCGGGGCGAAGAGACGCCGCTGCGCCTCGGAAGGCGTCGGGGCGGCCAGCTTGATCTGGTCGCGCGCCACGCCGACCGGCCCTTCGATCTCGAGGCGTTCGATGAAAAGGTTGCGGTCGCCGCGCAGCCGCTTGGTCTCGCTCTTGTCGTCGAAGTAGTCGTTGATGAAGGCGACGGCGAACCTTTCGGAGCGCGCGGGCCGAATCTCGACGGGGACCTCCACCATCTGCGCCGAGCGCGGATCGCGCGCGCGGATGTCGAAGGTGAGCAGGTCCCGCCCGCCGAGGCGGACGGTCATGCGGGCCGGGTCGGGTCCCGCCTGCTGCTGCCAGGCGAAGGCCCGGAGGAGGTATTTGCCCGGCGCAGGAAAATCGTAGGTGACGCCCACCTCGCCGTTGGTGAGAAGGGCGCGCCCGTCGCTGCCGTAGGAGGCCGTCGACCCGCCCGCGCCCGCCAGCTTCGCGCCCTCCCAGATCGCGGGGGCGAGCGCGTCCTCGGGAGCGCGGACCGCTGCCTTCGCGACCTTGGCGGCGGCGACCAGGTACTTCTCCATCAGCAGCGGCGAGATCGTCAGCACGTCGCCGATGTTGTCGAAGCCGTAGCCGACGTCGTCGGAGGGAAAATCGTCGGCGGGCCGCAGGGTCACCCCGAGCAGGTCGCGGACGGTGTTGTTGTACTCGGCGCGGTTCAGGCGGCGCATGGTGACGCGGCCCGGGTCCTTGAGGTTGCAGTCGGCCTGGGTCAGCACGGCCTCGACGTAGCCGACGAGGCGGTCGCGCTGCTCGCGCGTGGGCGCGGGCATCCCCGGCGGCGGCATGTGCCCCTGCCCGACCGCGCTGGAAACCTTCTCCCAGATGCCGCGCTGTCCGACCAGCGTCTGGTGGCTTTTCAGCGCGTTGCCGTCGAGCGCGAGGTCGGCGCTGGCGGCCCCGGCCCGGTGGCAGGAGACGCAGTACTTGTCGACGAGCGTGCGCACGTCCTTCTGGAAACGCGCGGGGTCCGAGGGTGCGGCGACAGCAGTGGCGGACTTCGGGGC
>DATLHN010000539.1:0-18280 GCA_035539875.1 Armatimonadaceae bacterium | reverse complement strand
GCGTCGCGTGCCGCGCGCCCCGCTGCTCGACGGCCGCCGCCGCCCCCGCCGCGTCCGTGTCCGTGTGCCCCAGGGAGATGACGATTCCGGCGCGGCGGCACGCCTCCATCAGCTCCGGCGCGCCGGAATCGTCATCTCCCTGGGGCACACGGACACGGACGCGGCGGGGGCGGCGGCGGCCGTCGAGCAGCGGGGCGCGCGGCACGCGACGCACCTCTTCAACGCGATGCCGCCCATCCACCACCGCAGCCCGGGGCCGATTCCGGTCTTCCTCTCCGACCCGCGCGTGCGCTGCGAGGTCATCGCCGACGGGCACCACGTCGCCCCGGAGATCGTGCGCCTCGTACTGGCCGCGAAGGGAGCGGAGGGGATGGTCCTGATCACCGACGCCATGTCCGGCGCGGGCGCGCCGGACGGCACCTACGACCTCGGCGGCAACGACGTCACGGTGAAGGACGGGCGGGCCGTCCTGAGCGACGGGACGCTTGCCGGTTCGGTGCTGACCATGGCGGGGGCGGCGCTAAACGTCCGGGAGTGGACGGGGGCGGACTGGCCGACGCTGGCGCGTCTTACCGCGACGAACGCCGCGGACGCGCTGGGAATGCCCGGGAAGGGACGCCTGGCCCCGGGGGCGGACGCCGACTTCGTCCTGGTGGACGAGGAGATGACGGTCCACGCGACGTTCGTCGCCGGCCGCTGCGTCTACCGGCGCTGATCCCCGGCGTCTGACGGAGCCGCCGGGGATCAGTTGCGCTCCTTGCCGCGCAGCCAGCCAAGAATTCCCGAGCGCGGGGGACGCGGTGGCGCCTCACCGGGTACGCCGCCGTCGTCGCGCTTGTCCGCGGTCTTATCCGCCGCGCCGTCCGAGGTCGGCATGGCGTCCGAAGTGTTGTCGCCGATGGGCATGGTCTTCGTCACGCTGCCCCCCAGGGCTTCGACGCGCCGCAGGGCCAGCGCGTTGATGTCGTCCAGGAGCAGGTGGGAGTCTTTCGCGATCGACTTGTACTGCCGCCGTATGTAGGCGACCGACTGCGTCATGCGGCGGGCGTCGGTGAAGTTGTCCCCGTTGATCAGCTCGCGCATCTCGAGGTAGCGTACCTTGCGCTGCGCCTCGGTCCCCTTGTCCAGGTAGAGCACCTGCGCGAGCTGGCGCAGCGACTCGGGCAGCAGCTCGTCCCCGAGCATCGACTTCGCTTCGTTGGCGAGCAGCACGGTGCGTGCCAGCGAGCGTATGTCGTCGGCGAGCGTCTCTTCCACGCCGCGCAGCTCCAGCGCGATCCCCAGAACGCTGATCGCGACCGGGAAATCGCCCTCTTCATACAGGTCGCGCGAGCGGTTGTAGAGGCGCCGCGCGTTACGCGTAGCGATGCGGTGCTGGTCGGTCGGGGTCGCGTCCAGGATGCGCTGCCGGGTACGCTTTACCTCCTCGGCCTCGCCGAGGTGCAGGTAGAGGACCAGCAGGCGCAGCAGCGCGTCCACGTCGGCGTAGTCCTCGACGCCGTCGTTCTCGATGGCCTTCTCCAGGGAGAAGACCGCGAGCGCGTGTTTCCCGGCCTTCTCGTACATCCGGGAGAGCAGCATGTGGGCCGCGTGGTAAAGCGGATTGATCTTAATCGCCTGCACCAGTTCCGCCTCCGCCTCCCGGTTGCGGTCCTGGAGCCAGAGGCACCGGGCGAGCTTGTAGTGCAGGGTCTCGTCGCCGGGCAGCTCCTTGAGCAGCCACCGGTACTGCTTCTCCGCGACCGGGTAC
Source organism: Armatimonadaceae bacterium (assembly GCA_035539875.1). Lineage (GTDB taxonomy): Bacteria > Armatimonadota > Armatimonadia > Armatimonadales > Armatimonadaceae > CALEKU01. The sequence goes on along the minus strand of DATLHN010000539.1, from coordinate 16,530 downwards.
TCCTCGATGCGCATCATGACGTGCGCCAGGAGCAGGCGGGGGCGGGGGGTGTCCGGCGCGATGGCGATGGCCGACTTGAGCAGCGTCATCGCCTTCTGCGGGTCCTTGTCGGCGGCGGCGGCGGCCTGGTCCACGAGTACCTGGATGCGGCGTCCCGCGCGGCGCGTCTGGTCGTACTCGTTGCGACGGCGGGGGTCGGTAAGGGTGCGGCTGGCGAGGCTGAAGCGCTGGAACTCCAGGGGGTGCTCGGTCGGCCGGTAGCGGCGGACGAGGGCGAAGTAAGCCGCCTTTATGTCGTCGGTGGTCGCGTTCTCCGGGACGCCGAGGACTTCATAGAAGTTGAATGAATCGTCCATCGTCATTGCCGACGAACGCCTCCTTTGCTCTCCCTGCCGGGCGTCTTCACGGTCCGGGGCGCGCGCCGCTAAACCGACTCCTGAGGATTCTACCATTGTATCACGCACTCCATGCAGGCAAGCATAAGTGGTTATGCCACGTTCCCGTGGAAATCTATGGAGCGAATGGGCGGAGCGAATGGGCGCGCGGGCCGCGCACGACCGGCGCACGCCTGCGCGCCGGTCGGCGGGCCTCCCCCGCGGCACGTCTCAGTAGCGCGCGCGGATTTCGTGTACGACCTGATCGCCGTTGTAGCCGCCGATCACGGCGAGGCGATCCAGGCGCTTCGCCGGATCGGGGTCCGGCACGGCGAGGACTACTTTCCCGTCGAACAGGCACCAGACGTAGCCCCCGCGCCGTGAAAGCTGCATCATGTGGACGCCGGGGCTGATTGCTGTGTCGTCATCGCCCGCCTCGCGGCCGAAGAGGCGGAAGCGGGTGACCGTGTTGGCGTAGCCACCCACGAAGGCGATGTAGTCCTCGCCCGCGCCCATCTGCTTCGTTCCCTTCGCGAAGCCCCCCAGGATGGCGTCCTGCTTCGCCTCGAAGCGCATCCAGAGGTCGAATTCGCCGACCTCCGCCGGCACCTCCACGTAGAGGGCAGACTCGTCGTTACCCCGGTGGGCGTAGCGCCCGCCTTCGAGCCGCCAGCCCTGACCGGCGGTCTTGATCGCGGGGTCGCCTGGCCGGAGGACTTTCGTCGCAGCCTCCGCCGTCAGTTCCGCGGGCGCTCTGACCGGCGGCGGGGGCGGCTGCCCGTGTCCCTCCAGCATGCGGCAGTAGAAGAGCCGGTACGGCTCGTGGAGCGAGTAGATCGCGCCGCCCGTCGCCGCGGCCTCGATCGCGACGCCCACCTCGCGCCCCGCGCCGCGCCAGTTCCAGACGCCCGCCGCGCTTCCGCCGTTCGGCAGCGAGAACTCCACGGTCGTCGTCCCGTCCGGCTGCGTGGCGGCCTTCCAGACCAGGCCCGGAGCGCCCGCCCCCTGCGGCTTGACGGCCACGGCGTCGCCGTCGCGCGTGACGACGAGGTTCTGCACGCCCGCGCCGGAGAAGACGCCCCGCCCCTCGCCGTCCAGGGTCACCTCCACCCGCTCCCAAGGCCCGGCGAGGGAGAGGCAGCCGTAGTACGCCGCGGCGTCGTACGAGTGTCGGTAGGCGACGCGCCCGTCCCTGCCGCCGCCCTTTATCTGCCGCTCCCCGGCCAGCGGCAGGTCTCGCCACTCCCCGGGGTCGCCGTCCACGGCGGCGGTCCGCGGCCAGACGAACGGCGGCCAGGGGTAGAGCGGCCAGGCGTCCTCCCCGTCCGGGGTCCCGTCGCGGTCGCTGTCTGCGTCGCGCGGCGAAGGGGAGTACGCCTGGAAGGGCGGCTTGGTGAACGTCTGCTGGAGCGCGGCGGGCGCCCACGTCGAGAGCTGCGCCTTCGCCAGGTCGGTCAGGCGGCCGTCCGTGCGGGCGCGCCGGGGGTCGGAGCCGAAGCGCTTTTCGTCGAACGGAAGGCGCGGGTCGTCGTCGGGCACCCCGTCCTGGTCGGCGTCCGCCACCGTCACCGTCTCGCCGAAGTAGACGCGCAGCCACTGGGCGTCGGTCAGCGTCCGGTCCCAGAAGGCGAGCACGTCCCAGTGCTGGCCGTGCCGCCCCGCTGTGTTCCACGGGTTGTCCTTGCCGCGGGGAGACGGGTGGTCGAAGGTGATCCGCTCGTCCTCGCGGTCCGCGAGCGAGAACGCGCCCTGCGACTCCATCTGGTGGTGGAACTCGTGCGCCGCGAGCCAGGCGGTGTCCGGGCCGCCGAGGAACTGCGAGCGGCCGGGCACGCCGCGCGGGAAGCCGTCCACGCCGAACGTCCCCCCGCCGCTGCTGTAGTACTCCCACGCCTTCGTCTTCGCGTTCCAACGGCGCGGGAACGACTGCTCGACCTGGCCCGCGTACGGCCTCTCCTCGAAGACGGGGGCGCTGTTCGACCGCTGCGGCGCGGCGGTGTCCACGATGGTGAACGCGCCGCCGCCCGGCGGGTCGAAGTCCTTGCCCGAGTACGAGCGGGAGACGGGGAGGCCCCGGTAGAACGCCGCGGGCGCGTCCTGCGGCTCGTCGCCCCAGCGCTGCCACCGGTCGTCCACGAAGATGTCGAAGTCCACCCAGTAGCGGAAGCCGGAGTTGACGAAGAAGAAGCGCGAGGCGATCGCGTACTCCTCGCGAAGGCGCGCCATCTCCTCCCCGGTCCGCCGGGGCGGGGGCGGGGCGTAGGTCCCGTCCTCCCCGCGCGCCGAGCGGACGTTGACGACGTTCGGCATTAGCAGCACCTTGACCGGGATGCGGACCACGGTGCGGCGTCCCGCGGGCGCGAGCGTGGAGACAGCGTACTCGCGCCGCCACGGTGCCTGCGCGCCCCACTGCCGCTCGCGCGCCGTCGGCTTCGCCCCCGGGTCGTAGAGGCGGTAGTAGTGCCGCCTCCCCGGGGCAAGTCCCGTCACGGTCAGCGTGTGGAACGTGCGAGTCCCGGCCGGACCCCGCGCCACGCGCACCCCCGTCCCGGCGGCCCACGGGTCGGTCTTCTTCCGCTCGGGCCGCCACGCCGTCATCGGGAGGTCGCCCGTACGTATCTGGAGCCGCGTCTCGCTCGGCGTCGCCGTGAACCACTGGAAGGTGACGCTGTCGCGCCCGATGCGCGTCACCGGGCGCGCCGGGTCCGCCAGCGCGGGCACCGAATCCGGCTGCGGCGTCGGCCACGGCGCGCGGGTCGGGTCCTGCGCGTCCTGCGCCAGAGCGAGCGAGGGAGCCAGCAGAGACGAGAAGAGAACGAGGGCGGCGAAGGCGGCGGCTGTCGTAGCCGGGCCGCGGTGCGCGGTTCGAAATGCCATATCACCAAATTGTATCGCGACCGCCCGGCCGCCCGGCGAGCCGGGTCATGGAGAGGCGCAACGCTTTTCGGCGGCTGGCGTCCGGTTGACCCTGAGAGAGTGCCGCGGCTATAATGGGGCAGTCATTCTCTCTAGGCGAGGCGGTGAGGCGCGAATGCGGCGTACCAAGATTGTTTGCACGCTCGGACCGGCGACCGACGGCCCCGGACAACTCGCGCTTCTGGCGGAAGCGGGGATGGACGTGGCCCGGTTCAACTTCTCCCACGGCACCCACGACGACCACCGCTCGCGCTTCGAGGCCGTGCGCGCCATCGCGAAGGAGACGGGGCGATGTATCGCCATCCTCCAGGACCTGTGCGGCCCCAAGATACGGCTAGGGCAGGTCGCGGAAGGCACCGTGCTCGAAGGCGGCGCGCGCTTCACCCTGACCCGCGAGGAGATCACCGGCGACGCGGAGCGGGCCTACCTGCCCGTGCCGGAGATGTTCCTGGCGGTGCGCCCCGGCCACCGCCTGCTCCTGGACGACGGACTGCTGGAACTGGCCGTGGAGGAGAACACCGGCAGCGAGATCGTGACGCGGGTCGTCTCCGGCGGGCCACTCGGCTCGAAGAAGGGAGTCAGCGCGCCCGGCGTCGCGCTGGACATCGAGGCCGTCACCGACAAGGACGAGCACGACGTCCGCTTCGGACTCGCCCTCGGCGTCGACTACGTCGCCCTCTCCTTCGTCCGGAGGCCCGAGGACGTGCTGCGCCTGCGCGGCATCATGCAGGCGGAGAACCGGGTCGTCCCGATCATCGTCAAGATCGAGAAGCCCGAGGCGGTGGATAACCTGGAGGCGATCCTCGACGTCGCCGACGGCGCGATGGTGGCGCGCGGCGACCTCGGGGTCGAGATGCCCATCGAGGAGGTGCCGATGGTGCAGAAGCGCATCATCCGCGCCTGTAACCGGCGGGGCAAGCCCGTCATTACCGCCACCCAGATGCTCGACTCCATGATCCGCAACCCGCGCCCCACGCGTGCCGAGGTGACCGACATCGCCAACGCGGTAATAGACGGCACCGACGCGCTGATGCTCTCCGGCGAGACGGCGATAGGGGCGTACCCGCTGGAGGCGGTGCGGACGATGGCGCGCGTCGCCGTGTGTGCCGAGGAGGACATCGACTACCTGGGCGACTTCTACCTGCGCCAGCGCGACTACGGCCACGAGTCCGTGACCGACGCCATCGCGGAGGCGGTCGTCAACGTCGCCCTGGACCAGGGGGCGAAGGCCATCCTCTGCTCCACGACTTCGGGCAGCACGGCGCGCATCGTCAGCAAGTACCGGCCCCGCAGCCCGATCGTCGCCGCGACCACGCGCGTGGGGACCTACCGTCTGATGGCGCTCTTCCGCGGCGTCTACCCGATGCTGGTGCCGTTCCCGTCCGACACGGACGCCATGATCGCGCAGACGGTGGCGGTGGCGCAGGAGGCGGGCTACGTGGGCGAGGGGGACCTGACGGTCATTACAGCGGGCACTCCGCTCGGGGTGCCGGGCAGCACCAACCTCATCAAGGTCCACGTGATAGGCCAGCCGCTTCAGTCACCGCCCCATCCGCCCGAGAATTAAATTCGTTACAGGAAAAATACCGGCCTGGAACGAATCTTGCCGTTATCCCGGTTGACGCGGCGCTCCCGACCGCGCACAATGGACTGAATGCACCCGAACCACCCGCAAAACCCGACCGGAAGTCCCGAGATCCGGAAAACCCGACGGCGCCGCCGTCGCCGCCGCGGCAGGAACGCGCTTTACCCGCTTCGCGCCGCGGTTGTCCTCGTCGGGGGCATCGGGGCGGCCTACCTCCTCTTCGCGTTCCTCAACAAGGCCGTGCATCCGTACCGACTTGGCTTCGAAACGCGCCACCAGGTGCGCGCCGCCCGGGCGGAACTCGCCCGTCAGCAGGCGGCCAACGAGGAACTGAGGCGGCGCATCGCGTTCCTGAATTCCCCCGAGGGCGCGGAGAGCCAGGCGAGACGCCTCGGCTACTACCGCAAGGGAGAGACGGTCTTCCTGCTGCGCGAAGAACCCGACGCCACCGCAGCAGGTGCGGGCGCGGAAGTCGTAGAGGGGCGCGACACCCCCGCGGCGGAAGAGCCCCGCCCCTAGCGCGCGACCGCCCGCGCCCGCGCCGCGCTCTAATCAGGCATCTGCGACAGGAGGCGGCTGACGGCGGCACGCTCGGCGGCATCCCACTCGGCCGCGATCGCCTCCTGCGTGCGCCGGTCGGCGTCCGGCGGCGGCTCTCCCGCGGCGAGCGCGGCGGCGTCCGCCTCCGTCAGGCCGTACTTTTCCCGGAGGCGGTCCGGATGCAGCGCCCCGCCCGTGTCGAAGAGCGCCTGCCGCTCCGCCCGCACCTTCCGAAGGAATACCGCGTCCGCCTTCTCTTCCTGGCGCGCGAGGTCGGTGCGCCAGTCCTCGCCCGCCTTCTGCGCCAGATTCCCGGACGCCTGCGCGATGCCGTGGCGCAGCGAGACGCCCGCCTCCAGCGCGTACAGAGAAGGCGGTTCGGCGCGCGCGATGCGCGTCGCCATGGTCCGCCCTTCGTGGAGTGCCTTCCCCGCCTCGGCCCCGGGGCGCGAGAGGGCGGCGTCCTCGAACTCCTCGCGCAGGGTGCGCACGATGGAAACGGCCGTGCGGTCGCGTACGAAGGGGAGCGGGTCGGCGTAGTTCAGGCAGTGGGGTGCGCGGTTGCCGTCCTGCATCGCGGCGGTCGCCGCGGCCCAGCCACCCCGGCGGGCGTACGCCGCCGCCAGGAGGTAGTGGTTGAGGGCGTTGCCCGGTTCCCCCGCGCGGAATGAATCCAGGAACTCCGCCGCATCCGCACCGGATGTCTGAATGCGCCGCGCGGCGACGTTCAGCGCCGTGGCCCGCGTGCCGTCCAATCCCGGGGAGAGGGGGGTGCGTCCGCGTCCGGCGTAGCCGGCGATCGCGCCGCTGATGAGAATGCCGACGATCGCGACGACCGCCGCGACGATGATAGCGTTTCTGGACGCGCGCATGACGACAGTTTCCTTCTACCAGTGCGCGACGGGACTACTACCGCAGCCAGTGTCTCCTCGAGGTATCTGTACAGTCCGACGCGGAAGAACTGGAAGAAGGCACCGCCGCCGGGTCACGCCGTGCCCGCGAACCGGCGGCAGTACCCTTCCACGTCTGTGTCTTCCCCGCCGGCGGGATTCGTAAACGCCGGTCGGAGGACGCGCGGCCGGTCGGCCGGACAGCCTACAGGCGCGCGGCGGCCTCGTAGACCGCGAGGCAGGCGGCGAGGTTGGCGCGGGCATCCGCCGGGCCGAACGGGGGCGTCTCGCCCCGCTCCAACAGGTCAGCCAGAAGGTCGAAGCGGAAGAACTTGGATTCGGGGACGTCGTGCTGCGTCACCTGGCCGCCCTTCGTCACGCTCCAGCCGCCGCCCTCGGCGCGGATGCTCCCCTCGGAGCCCAGGATCAGCCCCATGTGCGTCCCCCCTCCCGGCTTCGCCGCCCACGTGTCTTCGATCAGCAGGGAGACGTTCGCGCCGCCGGAGGCGGGCGACAGGCGCAGCAGCGCCGCACCGTAGTCCTCCAGACCGACCAGGTCGGTCAGGACGCGGTTCTCGATCAGGCCGGTGGCGTAGGTCACCTCGCCCCCGAAGACGAAGCGGGCCAGGTCCACCGCGTAGATCGCGTGGTCCAGCCACGCGCCGCCCGGCACCTTCGCTGCGTCGATCCACCACGAGGGCGCGCCGGACTGCCCGCCGGGCCAGGGGGCGGGCAGCCCGCCGTGGCCGATCTGGTGGTAGGAGAGGGGGGTGCCGATCGCGCCGTCCCGGATCAGGTCGCGCAGGATAAGCGTACGCGGGTGCAGCCGCTGCATCCCCTCGAACGACCCGTAGAAGCGCCCGGACGCGTCCGCCGCGGCCAATACCCCGTCCAGCTCGGCGAGGGTGCGCGCGGGCGGCTTGACCGAGACCACGTGCTTGCCCGCGGCCAGCGCCGCCTTCGCGATCTCCGGGGCCTGGTCCGTCGAGGCGCAGATGGCGACCAGCGCGACGTCCTCGCGCGCCAGCGCCTCCGCCAGGCTGTCCGTCACGAGCGGGACGCCCGCGTACTTCCCGCGTACCTCCTCGCGCCGGGCCGCGTCGCCTTCGACGACGGCGACGAGCGGGGTCGCCTCCGACGCGGCGCACGTGTCCAGAGCGCCGAAGGCCGTATACCAGTGGTCGAGCCCGACCACCGCGATTCCGAGTGGCATGTACTGTCTTCTCCTGTCGCCGCCCGCGGGGGCGGCGTTGATGGGCGCGGCGGCGCGCGAATCAGTCCGCCGCGTCGTCCGAATCGAAACTGCCGCCGCCGCCGGATTCTTCGTCCATGGACTCCTCCATGATCGACTCGAACTCGTCAGCGTCCATGTCGTCGCCCATGCCGCTCGCCATCTCCTTGACCAGGCGGCGCACCGCGCGCGGGTCGTCCAGGTCCATCGTGTCGGCGGCGTCCGCGAGTGCGTCGATGGCCTCGTCTTCGGAGCGGAGGCGGGCGAACCGCGAGACTAGCTTGGTGAGGTCGGCCCCCCCGCACTTCGGGCAGGCGGGCGGGCGGGCGTCCGCGACCACTCCGACGAGCGCGGAGAACTTGCGGCGGCAGGTGTTGCAGGTGTATTCGTAGATGGGCATGCGGGATCAGTCGGGGGAAGCGGCGGCAACGGCGAGTCCGGCGGGCTCGCAGAGTACGGCGAGGAACGAGTCGTCACTCTCCTGTACCAGGACCAGTGTGCCCTCGTCGCCCCGCCCCGAGAGTTTGAGTTCGCGCGCGACGGCGTCCGGTTCCTTCGGGAACCGTCGCTTTTTTACCACAAGTCGCCCGATACCGCGCGCCCGCAGCCACTCCCCGACGACGCGCGGGCGGTACGGGAGGGCCTCGAGGACGCGGTAGACACTGGCCGCGCGGGTTTCGGGGGGGCGCGCGTCCGCGGTCAGGTAGCCGTCCCCGTAACTGATGCGACGCGCGCCGCTGCCCAGGCGGGCGCAGAGACTTCCGAGCGCCCCGGCGCGCAGCACCGCCGGGTCCGGGTCGAGCAGGTACGCGCCGACCGGCCCGACCGGGGCGGGTTCCTCCGTGGCGGGCAGCACGACCTCCTCGGGCAGGAGCAGGGCGGCGACGTCGGCAGAAGGACCTGCGGGCGACGACGGTGCGCCGCGGCGGCAGAGCACAAACGCCTCCTTGCACTCGCGCGCTTCCGAAAGGAAGCGGACGCTCCCGCCCGGCGAGAGCAGGATCTCATCCGGAAGGGCCGGGGAGAGCTTGACGCCCAGCGCCTCCACCCGCCCCGCGAACTCTGACGCGAACGAGAGGGGCGGGGCGTACTGCTCGCCGTGGCGCGAGACGCGCCGCCCGCCGCCGCCGTCCGCGGCCGTGCGGCGCGCCGGGTCGAGGAAGGCGGCGCGGACGCCCCCCGGGTCGAACGTGGTCGCGTCCGCGCAGAGAAAGCGGATCCGGCCCGCCACGCCGCGGGCGCGGGCGTTCGCCTCCGCGAACGCGAGGCGCGCCGGATCGATGTCGAGGGCCGTGACCTTGGCCCCGGCCTCCGCGAGCGCGATTGCATCCACGCCGACTCCGCAGCAGAGATCCGCGACGTCGCCGTACGGGGCGAGGACGCGGGCGTGGTAGGCGGCGAGGGTGGGGGACGTGGCCTGCGCCAGAGCATCCGGCGTGAAGAACAGGCGGTCGGCGTCCGGAAAGCGCCGGGCCGCGCGGCGGCGGGCCTCGGAGACCGCGACCGCCGCCGCGGCGATCTCGGGGGCGAGGTCGTGTTGCTTCCGCCGGAGCGCGAGGACGCGCGCGGCGGCGTCGCCGGACAGGGCGGCCACGCGCGCGAGCAGCTCTTCGCCGGGCGGGGACGTCAGGTAGCGTGCGGTTGGCTCGTCCACGTTCCGAGTGTAGCCCGCGGACGGCGGGGAATCAAGGCGAGGGGGCCTTGCTCTTCTTCCGCTTCTTGCGCGGCACGTCGGCGGCGCCGCTCCCGCCGGGTCGCGCGGTCTGGCCGCCCTTGCGACCCTGGAAGTAGGGAGCGCCCCTGCTGGGGGCGACATCGCCGCCCCCGAGTACGCGACGGCCGCCGCCGCTGCCGCCGCGCGGCGGCAGCGGCGGCTCGCCCATACCGCTCAGGTGGATGCGCGGCGGGGGCAGGCGCTTTACCTCAGTCTTGAGCGCGCCGAGGACCTCGGTGGCGTGCAGCCAGTCCTGGAGGGGGTGCTCGACGTTTCCGATGCCCGCGACCGAGAGCGTGAGCATGGGAAACTTGGTCAGGACGCCGCTGCGGTCGTGCGCGACGAAGCCGCCGCGCGCGCGGTCCTCCGCGGCGTAGAAGAGCGGGACGGCGCTCTCGAAGCGGCGAACCACCTCGCGCGAAATCGCAGGCGCGGCGTCCGGCGTCGTGATCAGCAGGAAGTCGTCTCCGCCGAGGTGGCCGACGAAGTCGTTCGCGTCGCCCCGCTCGTCCACCGTCTGCAGGAGCGCCTGGCCCAGGGCGCGGATCACCTCGTCGCCGTGCGCTACTCCGTAGCGGTCGTTGAAAGGCTTGAAGTTGTCCAGGTCCACGTATAGCAGCGCGAGGGGGACGTCCGCCTCCAGGCGGGCGTTGACCTCCTGCTCGACCTGGACGTTCCCGGGGAGGCCGGTGAGCGGGTTAGCGTAGCGCGCCTGGCTGAGCTGGAGGCGCGACATCTGCTCCAGGAGCCGCCGCGCGGGCACGTGGCCGACGTACAGGCCGGACTCGTCCGTCACCAGGATGTGGTCGTCCAGCTTGCCCTGGCCGCGCGCGAGCAGCCTCTGCAGCGCCTCGTCCATCGAGACGTCCGCTTCGAGCACCAGAGGGTCGGCGTCCATCACGAGCATGACCAGCTTGCGCAGGAGCATCGCGTGCCCGTAGGGCACGCTCAGGCGCGCCTGGAGGCTGCGCTTCATCAGGAGACCCACGGGACGCCCGTCCGCGCCGACCACCGCCATGCCGTCGCCGCCGTCGAGTGCGAAGAACCGCTCCTGTACCGTCTCGACGATCTCGTTGGGGCGGAGGGTGTGCTCCGGAGAGGCGGGGACCCGCATCTCCCCGATGGTCGGAACGCCGCTGCCGGTCAGGGTGCGCCGCCGCCGCTGCACGGCGCTGACGATACGCGACGACACCTCCGGAGACATCTGCCCCTCCGGCACCGCCCCCGGACGGGCCAGATAAAAGCCCTGGCCGAACTCTATACCGAGTTCGATGAGCGTCGCCATCTCCGCCATCGTCTCGATGCCCTCGGCGATCAGGCGCGTGCCGATCTGCGACGCGAACTGGGAGACGACGGCGAGCAGCGCGCGCCGGTTCTGCGCGGTGTCGATCCCGCGGACCAGCGAGCGGTCTACCTTGATGAAGTCCGGAGAGACCTCCGCGATGGCCTGGAGCGAGGAGTACCCCGCCCCGGCGTCGTCCACCGCGATGCGGAATCCCGCATCCCGGTAGGCGCGCAGGGCGCGCTCGAACGCGGCGAAGTCGTGGATGGCCTGGCGCTCCGTCAGTTCGATCACGACCTGGCTGGGGGAGAAGCCGTACTCCTCGACCGCCCTGACGAGGGGGCTGCCGTGGAACGCCCGCTCCCGGAGGCTGGCCGGGTGGATGTTGACGAAGAGGGTGCCGTCCCGCGTCAGTCCCCGGTCCCGGGCGGTCGCCAGGGCGATGCGCTGACAGAGCGTGTCCACCTCGAAGAGGAGGCCCATGCGCGTGGCGCAGGCGAAGATGTCGTCCGGGCGCGCGAGCGGCGATGCCTCGGCGCCCCGGACCAGCGCCTCGTGCCCGAGGATCGAGCCGTCGCGCAGCGAGACGACCGGCTGGAAGACCGCCGTCAGGCTCTCCTCGACCAGTACCCGCAGCAGCGCGTCCACCGGGTGCTGCTGCTGATCGTCCGGCGAGCCGACCTCGTTGGGGTGGCCCCACCAGGTGAACGGGTCGGTCACCTCCACCATCGCGACCGCGTCCGAGTCCAGCGCCCAGCGGGCGAAGAGTGCCTGGAGGCGGTCGCGCAGTCCGCCGATCTCCGCGGAGGCGAAGGTACCGGTCATCGTGACGAGGTAGGTGTTCCGGGCGACCGGGGCAGTGCGCGGCACACTGCGGCCCGGACTGGCCTCTTCGAGGAGGGCGGTGAACTGCCGCGTCAGCGCGGGCATGTCCAGCGGGGACAGGTCGCGGCGGGGGCGGACGCGCAAAAACAGGGCGATCCCGCTGGAGGCCCGCGGGGAGCGCACGAGCTCCCAGAAATTCTCCTCTATGGAAACGTCCGCTCCCAGGGGGAGGAGGGGGGCGGCGGTGCCGCCGACGTCCGCGGCGCGGACGAGCGCCTCCCCGGGCGCGCTTCCGGGGCGTGCGCTGCTGGCAGAGCCGGGGGTTTTAGGGGCGGGCAACGGCATGAAAGGCCGGGATGAACTTTCCGGTTGGATTCCCCCTATTCTGCGCGGGGCACAGAATAATTACCGATATTATGACGCAATCCGCGATAAATGCCAACAAAATAGCCTGTCGCGGTGACTCATGTCACCGCGACAGGCCGACCCGGCGATTACATCAGATGTCGTGGCCATCGATGGCGACGTGGAAGGTGCAGCCAAGCTCCGCCGCGGCCTTCCGGCAGAGCACCATGCGCGAGATAAAAATCTCGAAGTACTCCATTACCGAGGCGGCTTCGGTGTCGATGTCCAGCTCCAGCGTGATGCGCTTCATCGCCGGGTCCACGCGCAGGAACGACTTGCGCACCGCGCCGTTGACCTTGTCGTGGATGTCGTAGGACGTCGGGTCCGGGTTCTGGACCCGGGTGTAGTGCACGTCCGACTTGTCCGCGATGATCACCGCCGCGGCGACCGGCGAGATCGGGACCCCGTCCGGCTCCTCGTGGTTGCCGATGGCCCCCACGATGTCGGCGATCTCGACCGGGTCCACGCTCAGGCTCGACAGTATCTGGAAGGCGATGATCGCCCCCGCTTCGACGTGCCCCTTCCGATTAATGACGCAGCCCATGTCGTGCAGGTAGCCCGCGATCGCGGCGATCTCCGCCGTCCGGTCGCCGTGGCCGAGGGACGTCAGGATCGAACGGGCGATGGTGGAGACGATGCCGGCGTGCCGGTGGCCGTGCTCCGTGAACCCGATGGCAGCCATCTGCTCGTTCGCCTTGGTGATGTAGGTACGCACGCGCGGCTCGCGGCGAATGTCGCGCAGCGTGAGCCGCGGGTCGTCGGCTACGACCGGCCGGTCCTCGACGTGCGGCGCCTCGGTCGCCGCCGTGACCGCCGCGGCGAGCCCGGAGCCCGTGACCGACGAGGGCATTTTCTCTGAACGCATTTTCGTGATATCTCCCGCGGGCGACTCCCTCCTCGGCGTCGCCCGCCCCTTTCTCTTATTTCCCTGTTTGCCGCGGGCCTTCCCGCGAATTTTCCGCACGAATGGAGAAGGACGGGCGCTCCGATGAGGATGCGCCCGTCCTTCCGATCGCTGCTCGCCCCGGTCTTTATCGCCGCTTCTCGTCCGAATCGCTAAAGCCGGAGCGCCGGAAGATCTCCTCCAGGCGCTTTCGCTCCTGCCGCTCGCGCCACCAGCGCGCGAGCGAGAACCCGCGGCGCGGGCCGCCGCTCCCCTCCCGGTCGAAGTCGCGGAACCGGCCCGCCGTCACCGGGTCGTCGCCGCGCCGCGTCCCGAAGCGCTGACCGGTGCCGCCCCCGCCGCTGCCGCCCCCGGCGGCGAAGCCCGGGTAGCGGTAACGGCCTACCTTCGCGTACCAGTAGGCCGCGGCGCAACCTGCCGTCGCCAGCAGACCGAGCAGGGGCTTGCCGTAGGCCGCCCCTCCGTAGAAGAAGGCGATCGCCGCGCCGATGATCCCCCAGAACGGCCCCGGGATCGGCAGGAAGAAGAAGCTGACGACCTCGCGGGCGTTCACAACGGACCAGGCGACCACCGCGGGCGCGGTCGCCACCCAGAGGCCCGAGAGAACTCCCGGGCCGAGGAACAGGCTGCCGAGCCACACGACCAGGGCGGTAAGGACGTTCACGGCGACGAAGAACGTCGCGAAGCCGCGGGTGCCCCAGGACCGTTCCATGCTGCCCGCGAACAGGTAGGTCCAGCCCAGCGCGAAGATCAGGCTGAGCGGGTCGCCCGCGCCGACGAGCGGCCACGTGAACAGGGTCCAGAACCGGGCCGGGAAGGCCTCCGTCTGGAACGCCAGCAAACTCGCGAGCCCCGGCGGCGTGAGCAGCAGCGTGAAGAACAGGATCACGTACGCCGCCATGATCCCGAACGTGAAGGGCGTGCTGCTCACGCCGATCATCCGCCGCCAATCCCTGCTGCCGCCACTGCCGCCGCGATCGTACATGCCGTCCTCGTCTCCGCTCGCCCGTTCGCCCACGTCTCCTCAAAGAGATATGGCACGGTTCGCCGTTGAGTTACGCGTCGCCCTTTTTGATACCCGCCCGGACCCGAAAATACTACCGGTATACTACTCAGGCCAGCGGACCAGGGTCGGCAACTGCCACAGGCTCGGCTTCTTCGTCCTGGCCGGGTCGTTGTCGAAGACCAGGGCGAGCCGCGCCGCGCTGTACTTGCCGCCGGAAAGGGCGTCCATCCTCAATACGCAAACCCCCTCGGCTTTTGCACCCGGGCCGAACACCCATACCCGCTGCGCCGTGGCCTCCGCTCCCTCGCGGGCCGGGTCCGGTACGAAGTAGAGCGTGCAGCCGTGGAACGCGTTGTCGGCGTCCTCGGTGGAGGTGACGGCAAGGTAGCCCTTCCACGCCGGGACGTACTCCAGCGCCGCGAGCTGCTCCTTCACTCCCTCGCGCCTGCCGACGCGCACGGTGGCGGCCTTGCGCAGGGGGAGCGGGGTGACCGCGCCCGCGGGACCGGGCGGCGCGAGCAGCGACGCGGCGTAAAGGACGACGGGGTCGTCCGGCTCGCGCAGGCCGACGATCAGGTCGCGCGCCGTCAGCTTTCCGGCGGCGTCGCGGGCCTCGCGCACGGCCAGTCCTTCGATCTTGACTCGCGGCCTGCCTCCGTTCGACGGGTCGGCGGCGTCGTACAGCCCCTCCTTCTTCAGCGCATCGCCGATGCCGAAGCGGGCGACGCTCGCCGGGTCGATGGCGAAGGGGGCGTCACCCGCGTTAACGCCAGCCTTGAGGGAGAAGCGGACCACGTACGAATGCGCGGCCAGCTCCTCGACCGACCGGCCGGTGTGCGAGCCGATGACGTAGTATCTGCCGTCCGAGTCGCGCGCGATGGCCTCCCACTTCGCCTCCGCCGACGGGAACGCGTCGCTGGTCAGCGGCGCGCCCACGCGTACCCCCGTGGCCGAGTCGACGATCACCAGGCCGTTGACCTTGTCGTCGACGACGAGCAGGAATTGCCCCAGCGCGTCGATGGGGGCGACGCCGGAGGGCTCCAGCGTCGTGTCCACCGCCCCGGACGCGTCGAGCGCGAAGGGCCGCGCCATGGGCGCGGTCTCGACCTGGATCAGGTCCGCGGCGCGCGCTGCGGCGGCAGCCGAAAGGCCGACGGCCAGGGCACAAAGAAGGGCGAGCGGTGCGGCGGCGGCGGTGCGGCGGCGCGCGAGGCGAAACATGAAGCGGTGTCCTCCGGAGGTGGTGCCAGCGTCAATGCCGCGGCGGCCCCATTGTAGCACGCACGCTTCCGACGGGGCAAACGCCGGGAATACCCCGGTCCTGTCCGTCCGGTACAATGCAGGGCAGAGATGAGCGACGACACGACCGCCCCCTGCGGCTCTTCCTGCGCCTCCTGCCCCTCGCGCGACGGCTGCCCGACGCCCGCCCGCGACGCCCGCAAGGCTCGTACCTGGGCGGAGGTAGACCTCGGCATCATCCACCGCAACGCCGCCGCGCTGCTGCGCCGCCTGGGGGAAGCGGGCGATGACCTCGTCGCGGTGGTGAAGGCCGACGCCTACGGGCACGGGGCCGAGAGCGTCGCGGCGGAGTGTCTGCGCGCGGGAGTCCGGCGCTTCGCGGTCGCCTCGCTTGGGGAGGCGCTGGCGCTGCGCCGCGCCGGGCTGATGGCCGACGTATTCCTCCTCTCGCCGTTCCTGCCGGAAGAGGCGGAAGACGTCGTCCGCGCCGACCTTATTCCCATGGTCTCGTCGCGGGAGCAGGCCGAGGCGCTGCTGGCGGCGAGCCGGGGGGCGCCGCTGCCCGCGCGCTGCGTGCTCAAGGTGGACACCGGCATGGGCCGCTCCGGGGCCAGCACGGGCGAGGCGCAGGAACTCTGGCGGTTTATCGCGGACGCGGACGACCTGCGCGCCGTCGGGCTCGCGACCCACTTCTCCAGCGCGGACGAATTCGACGATGACGCGGAGGCTGCCACCGCCGCCCAGTCCGACGCGTTCTACGCCTGCGCCGCCGCGCTGCTCGCCGACGCCGACCCGAACCGCGACGACGGGCGCGGCAACGCGGGGGTCTGGCTTTCCCTGGAGAATTCCCCGGCCGCGCTGCGAGACTGCCGCGGGGCGCGGCAACAGGGACCGCCCCCGCCCGCGGTCCGCGGTCACCTCGTGCGCGCGGGGCTGCTCCTCTACGGGATCGAGCCCTTCGCGGGTGCGTTTTCGGGCCTGCCGGGCCTCGCGCCCGCGCTCGCGTGGAAGGCTCGCGTGACGCTGGTGCGGGACCTGCCCGCGGGCTCGACCGTCGGGTACGGGAGGACGCACACCCTGGCGCGCCCGTCCCGCGTGGCGACCGTGGCGGCGGGATACGCCGACGGGCTCTCGCGCCGCCTCTCCAACGCGGGGACCGTGCTGGTGCGCGGCGTCCGTTGCCCGATCGTGGGCCGCGTCAGCATGGACCAGTGCCAGGTCGACGTCACGGACGTGGCCGCGCCCGTCGCGGCGGGGGAGACGGTCACCCTGATCGGCGAGGACGGGGAACTGCGACAGACGGTGCCGGAGATGGCGGAGCGGATCGACACGACGCCGCACGAGCCGACCTGCGCCCTCTCGCGCCGGGTCCCACGAATCTACGTCCGGTCCTGAGTGGGAAATAGGACTTTCGTTACGCGCCGCCGCCGCGCGTCGGCGTTATCCTCACGTTATTACTCATAGCGGAGGAAACGCATGTCGGTCCACCGGATTCTCGGGGGCTTGCTGGCCCTGCTCGGTCTGGCAGTCATCTACCTTGGCGTCCGTGTCCTCGTGCCAAGCCTCGCGCACGCAATGCGGTATCCCGACGTATGGAACGGCCCGGCGCGCATGGAGTA
>DATLHN010000538.1:0-6176 GCA_035539875.1 Armatimonadaceae bacterium | reverse complement strand
CCCTCGCCCGGGCGCAGGGCGGCGGCGGTGACGAGCCGCTGGTGAAGTCCACGGCGACGGTCACGCCGGTTACGGTCGCCCGGGGCGGCAAGGGGACCCTGACCCTGACGCTGAAGATCAAGGACGGCTACCACATCAACGGCGTCGAGCCCGGCAACGAGTTCGCCATCGCGACGGTGTTCACCGGCAAGGCCCCGGCGGGGGTCACCTACGGCAAGCCGGTCTTCCCGAAGGCGAAGCCGATCAACATGCCGGGCTTCGAGACGCCGATCAACGTCTACAGCGGCACGGCGGTGGTGACAGTGCCCTTCACGGTGGCGAAAAACGCGAAGCCGGGCAAGGCGTCGCTCGGCGGCTCGCTCCGCTACCAGGGCTGCGACGACTCCTCCTGCTTCCCTCCCGACAGCGTCTCTATCGCCGCCCCGGTGACGGTGAAGTAGACCCTCAAGTAGTTCAGAAGGCGCGGCAAGCGGCGCCCCTACAGTTCAGGCTCCGGCACGGTTCGCGGAAGGTGTTGCCTCCCGCATTCACGCCCCCGTCTTGTACTGTAGGGGCGCCGCTTGCCGCGCCCTATCCCCGCGGGGAGCGCCCACCTCGCGCGGCTCCCGAACTGGCAAGCCCTAACTTTTGTCAGACCGCCTTTCCAACCATCGTCCCCCACCCCGCCCGACCGCGGTCTCTACCCGCTCCGGTGCGCCCTGCCTACAATAACGGCGAAGGGAGACGGAAACGATGATCACACAGGAAAGGCGCGTCGGGGACCCCGCCGCGCGACTGCGATTCGCCGACGTACTACTCAAAACCGGAGTCCGGCTCCGGTACGCCACGCAGGGAAATCCCGGGGGACGTCCGGTCATCCTGCTCCACGGCTACACGGACTCCTCGTACTCCTACAGCACGGTCATGCCCCTGCTGTCCCCCGCCCTGCGCGTCTTCGCGCTCGACCAGAGGGGGCACGGCGACTCGGACCAGCCGGAGTCCGGCTACGCCCTGGCCGATCTCGCGGCGGACGTCGTCGCATTCCTCGACGCCCTCGGGATCGCGCGCGCCACGGTGGTGGGCCATTCCCTGGGGAGTTTCGTCGCGCAGCACGTCGCGCGCCTGGCCCCGGAGCGCCTGACCGGGCTCGTCCTCGTCGGGTCCGCCGCGGACGCGCGCACGGAAGCGGTCCAGGAACTCCACGAAGCCGTGCAGACGCTGCGCGACCCGATCCCGGAGCCGTTCATCCGGGAGTTCCAGGAGAGCACGATCTACGGACCGCTCCCGGACGGGTTCCTGGAGCGCGCCATCGGGGAGAGCCGTAAGCTGGCCGCCCGCGTCTGGCACGCGGCGCTGGCGGGCATGACGGAGGACGCCTACCCGATACCCGCGCCCCGCACGGTTCCGACGCTGGCCGTCTGGGGCGACCGGGACGACATCTTCCCCCGCGCGGAGCAGGAGAAGCTGGTGGCCGCCCTCCCGGACGCCCGCCTGACGGTGTACGCGGAGACGGGGCATGCCGTCCACTGGGAGCGCCCCGAGCGGTTCGCGCGCGACCTCGAAGCGTTCGTACTCTAATAACGACTGCCCGGGGGAGCCGCTGGCGCGGCCTCCCCGGGAAGTAATCAACGCGGGCGGCGTCGAACCTCGGACCAGAGGACACGACGAGGTATTCGCCCGCATGACGACCGCCCCCGCCAACGACGTACGCCGCCGCCCCAACATCCTGTGGATATCCCTGGAGGACACCAGCCCGCGCTTCGGGTGCACCGGCGACCCGCTGGCGCGCACGCCGAACATCGACGCCCTGGCCGCCGCCGGGTGCCGCTACCCGAACGCCTTCTCGACCGCCGGGGTGTGCGCCCCGTCGCGCGCCGCGATCATTACCGGCATGTACCAGACGGCGATCGGGGCGCACCAGATGCGCACGACCCACCGGAACCCGCACGCCCCCGAGATGGCGACGCCCTACGAGTGCGTCCCGCCGCCCCACGTAAAGTGCTTCCCCGAGTACCTGCGCGCCGCCGGGTACTACTGTACCAACAACAGCAAGACCGACTACCAGTTCGCGCCGCCGCGAACGGCGTGGGACGGGTGCCACGGAAAGGCCCACTGGCGCGACCGGCCCGACCCGAAGCAACCCTTCTTCGCCGTCTTCAACCCCACGGTCACGCACGAGAGCGGGATGTGGCCCAAAGAGGGCGAGGAGATCGTCACCGACCCGGACCGCGTCGTCCTGCCGCCCTACCTGCCCGAGACGCCGAAGGCGCGCCTCGCGCTGGCGCGGCACTCCGACAACCTGGCGCGCGACGACGCCCGGGTAGGGGAACTGCTGGGCGAACTGGAGGCGGACGGCCTCGCGGAAAACACGCTCGTCGTCCTCTGGAGCGATCACGGCGAGGGGCTGCCGCGCGGCAAGCGCTGGCCGAACGACGCCGGCACCCGCATCCCGCTGATCGTCCGCTGGCCGGGCTGTCTCGCGCCGGGGAGCGTGCGCGAGGAAGTGGTCAGTCTGGTGGACCTCGCGCCGACGATGCTCGCCGCCGCGGACGTCCCGCCGCCCCGCCACCTGCACGGGCGGGCGTTCCTCTCGCCGGGCGGCTCCCCAGCGGCCGACACGCCGCCGCGGGTGTACGCCTTCGCCTGCAAGGACCGCATGGACGAGGCGTACGACCGGGTGCGCTCGGTGCGCGACGCCCGGTTCCGCTACACGCGCAACTTCCACCCCGACCTGCCGTACGAGCCGTGGATACCCTATCGGAACCGGCACCCGGTGATGCAGGAGTTGTGGCGGCTGCGCCGCGAGGGGACGCTGACCGAGTCGCAGACGCTCCTGATGCGCGACTCCCGCCCGCCGGAGGAGTTGTACGACACGCACGCCGACCCGTGGGAGACACATAACCTGGCCGACGACCCGGGGCACCGGGAGACGCTGCTGCGCCTGCGCGCCGTCTGCGACGACTGGGTGCGGGAGTACGACATGTTCGGCGGTGTGGACGAGACGCAGATGGCGGAGCGGTTCTGGCCGGGCGGCGTTCAGCCGGTCACCGCGCCGCCGCTCTTCATCCCCCTCGCGGACGATGCGGACGGCGTCGAGCCCGCGCCGGAGGGCGGCGGCGCGTTCGTCGGCCCGCTCTTGGTGCAGATGTTCAGCGCGACGCAGGGGGCGTCGGTCGCCTACACGACGGAAGAGGGCGAGCAAGCCCGGTGGCACCTCTACACCGGGCCGCTGCGCGTGGAGCCGGGGGAGACGCTGCGGCTGCGCGCCCGCGCCGTGCGCATCGGCTACGCCGAGAGCGCGGAGCGAACGGCGACGTTTGCCGCTACGAACCGTCCGGGCTGAGCAGCGCCTTGTCCACGGCGGAGCGGAGCGAGTCGATGCCGATCAGGGCGATCCCCTGCCCCTTCGAATCGCGCCCGATGTTCTTCTGCGGCAACATCGCGATGTCGAAGCCGAGCCGGGACGACTCCTTCAGCCGCTTCTCCACCTGCGAGCAGCCGCGCACCTCGCCCGCGAGGCCAATCTCCCCGAGGAAGACGGCCTTCGGGTCCACCGGCATCTCCTTGAAGTTCGACGCCACCGCGACCGCGATCGCCAGGTCGATGGCCGGCTCCTCGATCTTGACGCCGCCCGCGACGTTGACGTAGACGTCCTGGTTCGCCAGGTTCAGCCCGACCCGCTTCTCCAGCACGGCGAGGATCAGCGAGACGCGGTCGCGGTTGACGCCGTTGGTCATGCGGCGCGCGCTCCCCAGGTACGACGGCGCGACCAGCGCCTGTATCTCCACCAGGATAGGGCGCGTCCCCTCGATCGTCGCGGTGACGGTAGAGCCCGGCGTCTTCTCGGGCCGCTCGGCCAGGAACACCTCGCTCGGGTTCTCGACGCCGACCAGGCCCTCCTCGCGCATCTCGAAGATGCCCAGCTCGTCCGTGGAGCCGAAGCGGTTCTTGACGGCGCGCAGGATGCGGTACGTCAGGTGCCGGTCGCCCTCGAAGTAGAGCACCGTGTCCACCATGTGCTCCAGCACGCGCGGCCCCGCGATCGCGCCCTCCTTGGTGACGTGGCCGACGAGGAAGACTGGGATGCGCTTGCCCTTCGCGATGGCCGCGAGCGCCGCGGTCGACGCGCGCACCTGGGAGACGGTCCCCGGCGACGAGTCCACGTCGGGCGACTGCATCGTCTGGATGGAGTCGATGATGAGGAACTTCGGCTGTATCTGGTCGACGTACGAGGCGATCATCGCGACGTCCGTCTCCGAGGCGAGCAGCAAATCGTCGTGCTCCGCCCCGAGGCGGGCCGCCCGCATCTTGATCTGCTCGACGCTCTCCTCGCCCGAAACGTACAGCGTCGGCCCGTGCCCCCGCGCCACGTTGCCGGCGACCTGGGTCAGGACGGTCGACTTACCTATTCCCGGGTCGCCTCCGATGAGGACGAGCGACCCGGGCACGACGCCGCCGCCGAGCACGCGGTCGAACTCGGGCAGGAACGTCGTCGCGCGCTCGCGCTCGATGGCGTGGATCTGGGTGATGGGCCGGGGCGCGCTCTGCGCCGCCCCCATGTAGGAGAACGCGCCGCCGCCCACGCCCGGGTCGTGCGGCGCACCGCCGCCGCCGGACAGGCCGCCCCCACCCCGCGCCAGCGTCGCCGCCAGCGACGTCGGGGCGGCCCGGGCCGTCTCCTCCACCAGGGAGTTCCACTCGCCGCATTCGGTGCAGCGCCCCATCCAGCGCGGGCTGACCGAGCCGCACGCCTGACAGACAAACCGTGTCGATGACTTCGCCATTCGGACCTTTTACCCCTCCGGGGATACTCCCCGATTGTATCCGAAGGCGGAACCGGCATCGCTCAGCGGGCGCGCCAGGCGGCGAGGACGGCGGCCTCCTTCTCCGGCTTGAGGGCGTGCCGCCAGGCGTTCTCCTGCGGGCGGGCGGCGTCCCAGGCGAGCGTGTCGCGCACGGTCGTATCGAGGTCGCGGTAGGTCAGGCCGTCGCGGACGGCCTTCCCGCTGTCGAAGCCGGGGCCGCGGTGCTCGGCCGGTATCCACAGCGGCAGTTCCATCCAGGGCTGCACCTCCTGCTCCTGGAGGAACGACTCGGAAACGTAGGTGATGGTCGCCGGGGCGCCGACGGCCCGCTGGCAGGAATCGAGCACGTCGTTGAGGGGTATCAACGGGCCGTCGGCGTTGTAGACCCCCGCCACGCCCTGCTCCAGCAGGCGCAGGTTCCACTCCGCCAGGTCGCGCACGTCGATGAACTGCGTCGGCATCGCCGGGCCGTCCGGGGCGAGGATGTCGCCGCCGCGCGCGACGCGGCGCGGCCAGTAGGTGAAGCGGTCCGACGGGTCGTGCGGCCCGACGATCAAGCCGGGGCGTATGACGAGCGTCTTCCCCGGGAACGCTTCCTCAGCCGCCTGTTCGCAGAGTACCTTAAGCGGGCCGTAGGTCTCCCCCGTCACCTGGTCCGTCTCCGGGTCGTCGGGCGGCGGCGCGAGCGGCGATGCTTCGTCCATCGGGGCGTCCTGCTCCTGCCGGTCGGCGTAGACCGAGACCGTGGAGATAAAGCAGTAGAGCGGCGCACGCCCCGCCAGCGCCCCCGCGGAGCGCCGGACGTCGCCGGGAAGGTAGCCGCACGTGTCCACGACCGCGTCCCAGTCGCCACTTCCCGCCAGCGCGGCGACGTCCTCTCCCTTCTTCCTGTCGCCGCGCACCTTCCGCGCCTCCGGGAAAATGTCGGGATTGTGCTGCCCGCGCGTGAAGAGGGTGACGTCGTGCCCCCTAGCCAGCGCCGCTGCCGTCAGATGCCGCCCGAGGAACACCGTCCCGCCGAGAATGAGAATCCGCCTGTCCGTCCTTCCTTTCCTTCCGTTTAGCTGCCTGCTGTATAATAGTTCGTTGTCCGACCCGGACCGTTACACACGACGGGAAAACGGTACCACACAAGACGAGGAATGAGGGTTTTTCCCCCACGCCCGGCGTGCGAGCGAGCGCGGCGGAAACTGATCAAGATGAGCATGTTCGCGCTGAACTTCTACAACGACCTGTATGGCGACGCCCTGCGCAAGGGCCGCAAGTCCGCGACCATTCGCCTCGGCGACAAGTCCGACAAGTACCAGACCGGGCAGATCGTCTGGGTGACGCTCGGTCAGCGGTTCGGTCGGCACGTCAAGCTCTTCACCGGCATCCTCGACGCCGTGGAGG
>DATLHN010000537.1:0-4618 GCA_035539875.1 Armatimonadaceae bacterium | reverse complement strand
ACCTCGACCAGCAGGCTCTTCTCCGGGTCGCCGACGACCATTCCCGGGCCGCCGTCGCCGCCCTTCAGCAGCGCAGCGCGGGAGTCGAGCCGCAGCCCCCCCATCTGGGCGTCCTTGCCGTGGCAGGAGGTGCAGTTCGTGACGAGGACGGGGCGCACCCTGCTCTCGAAGAACTCGGCGGCCTCGCGCGACACGGGCGGCGGCGCGGTGTCGGATGCCGCGCGACGGGGGGTGAGCAGCATCGCGGTCGCGAGCAGCGTCCCCGCGAGTCCGAGCGTGGCGAAGGCGTAGGGGGTGATGACCGAACGGCGCTGGCGGCGAGGCATAATACTGTCATTATAAACCGCCGGGACGCCCGGAGCGCCGCTAAACGAAGAAAAGAACTGCGACTATCTCGGGGAGGGCGCGGCAAGCAGCGCCCCTACAGTACAGGCCCTCTGGGGGATACCGAAAGGTGCTGCCTCCCAGAGTCCCCATCCCCGTCTGTACTGTAGGGGCGCTGCTTGCCGCGCCCTCCCCCTCCGCGGACTGGCGGTTTTATCCGCTCTTACTGGCCCAGGTCGGCGAGAGCCTTCCGCAGGGCTTCGGCACGCTCGGGGTCGTCCTTGGCCCGGGCGATCTCCTTCTCCAGAGCCATCTTGTGCGCGGCCTTGAGCGCCTGGTCGGCGGGCACGGCCACGTCGGGGGTGACGCCTGTCCCCTCCCAGTTCGTCTTCGTGACCGGGCTGATCGCGCGGCCCGTAGGCACCCATACGGAGAAATGGTCGTTGACGCGCCGCGGACCGCCGGGGTGCGCCCCGCCGCCGGTCGTCTCCCCGATGATGGTGGCCCGCTTCGTGTTCTTGAGGTTGTACGCGCACTCTTCCGCGCCGCTGAACGTCCGCTTGCTCGTAAGCACGTAAACATCAGGGCGGCGTCCCAGCCGCTTGCCGGGGACGCTTGGAAGCGTCCAGTACTGGCGCGTGGCGTCCTCGGGACGGTCGTAGATGTCGTTCAGGTGAACTTCCTCGCCCTCGTCGAAGAGGTAGGAGCAGACCAGTGCGACCATCGCGGGTTCGCCGCCGCCGTTGTAGCGAAGATCCAGGATCAACGCGTTCGTGTGCGCGAGGAACGTCATCGCGGCGGCGCACGTCTCGCCCGCCATGTCCGGCGGGAAGAAGCCGCGCAGGTTCAGGTAGCCGACGTTCCCCGGCAGCCGCTCGACCTTCTCGAAGCCATAGTTGAATCGGCCCATGTCCTGCCTGATCCGGGCGCGTTCCTCGCCCAGGGGCGGTCCCTGAGGCCCGCCCGAGGCTTCCGCGGGCAGGGGCTTTTCGCTGTAGGAGACGCGCAGATGGCCGTCCTTGCTGACGGCGCGCAGATGATCGGTCAGGGCGTCTGCGAACGCCTTGCCGTCGGCGACGGCGTCGTACTCGCCCTTCTTGTGGCGCTCGCGCAGCGCGCTCTCCATCTTCTTCGCCGTCTCCGGGAAGACGTACGCCGCGTTCAGGTTCTTCAGCACGCCGTCGATGACTTTCGCCTTCTCCTCGGCGGTCAGGGCGGCGGCGACCGCGGGATCGGCGGCAGCGGAGGTTATCACGGCGGGTCGGACCTCCTCGCCCCGGGCGGGGCGGACGTCGCCGGTCTGGCAGACGCAGACCATGGCGGCGGTGCTTATGGCGAAAGATAAAATACGGTTTCGATTTCGGTTCATCGTCGGGATCTCCGGGGTCGGTTACCGGCGCATCAGGCCGGTGAGCAGCAGGTGGGCGACGCGCTCGGCGCGGGCGGCGATCTCCTCGCGCTCGCCGAGTTCGCGCACGCTCAGACTGTAGGGCAGGAGTGCGTTGGTGGCGATAAGCATCGTGCGCGCGGTGACCAGGGCGCCGTCCGGGCAGTCGAGGGTGCCGTCGCGGCAGCCCTCCTCCAGAATGTCGGCGAAGACGCGCGACTCGGCCTCGAAGTAGCCGCCGCGCCGCCGCATGTACGCCGGGCGCAGCGCCTCGAAGAGCGAGTCGAGGCTCCCGTGGTAGTCGCGGACGCTGTCGATGCGGGTGGTGATGCGGGCGACGAGCATCTTCTCGACCCGCCCGGGCGTCGGCAGGTCCTCCCGCGCCGCGATCTCGCGCAGCCGCGCGAGCACGCGCTCCACGACCCGGTCGATGGAGCAGAGGGCGACCTCCTCCTTGCCGGGGAAGTGGAGGTAGATCGTGCGCCGCCCGACCCCCGCCTCGCGGGCGATGTCGTCCATCGTCATCTTCTGGTAGCCGAAGCGCCCCAAGAGACGCTCGACGGCGTCGAGGATCACATCGCGGGTATCGACAGCGGTATAGGGGGTGATTGCCATGGCATGCACTGATGCACTAATATCGCGCATCAGTGCATATATACAACAGCGCAGCCCGCCTGTCAAGGGCGGGCTGCGGTTTTTCTATAACCCGGCGGCTTCAGACCCCGGGCGGTTTAATCGTCGAGGACGCCGTCGCGCAGGCCGGTGGGGAGCGCGGCGGGGCGCTCGACCGTGGACTGCATCGCGTAGTGCGCGCCCGCGTCGCTGGCGTCGTGGAAGCCCCACATGGCTTCGAGGACGTGGTACGCCAGGTCGCCGCTGACGCGGTGCGGGCGACCCGACCGGATGGCGTAGGCCATGTCCGCGACGCCGACGCCGCGGCTGTTCTCCGCGTAGCCGTGGCTCAGCGGCATTTCGACGAACTCCTTGCCGGTACGGGTCTTGATCTTCACCGGGCCGCCGAAGCCGTTCGGGTCGGGCACCTGAATCGTGCCGTCGGTGCCGTAGACCGTAATGGGCGAGCCCAGCGGCGCGCCGTAGACGTCGAACGACGTGATGATCGTGCCCACCGCGCCGTTGGCGAAGTCGATGACGCCCGCGACGTGCGTGGGGACGTCCACCGTGATCTTCGTGCCGAAGAGAGGCTGGCTCGTGATGGTGCGCTCCGGAAAGGTGGCGCGCGCCGAGCCGGTGAGCCGCCGCATCGGGCCGATCATGTTGACCAGCGCGGTCAGGTAGTAGGGCCCCATGTCGAACATCGGCCCGCCGCCCGCCTTGTAGTAGAACTCCGGCGCGGGGTGCCAGGACTCGTGTCCGCGGCCCGTCATGAACGCGGTGGCCGCCACCGGCTCGCCGATCCATCCGTCGTCGATGAGTTTGCGGACGGTCTGATGGCCGCCGCCGAGGAACGTGTCCGGGGCGCAGCCGACGCGCAGGTTCTTCGCCTTCGCGATCTCCAGAAGTTCCCGGCCCTCCTCGCGCGTGATGGAGAGCGGCTTCTCGACGTGGACGTGCTTGCCCGCCTCCAGCGCGGCCTTGCAGACGGCGTGGTGGGCGTTTGGGATGGTCAGGTTGACGACGATCTCTATGTCGGGGTCGGCCAGCAGTTCCTCGGGCGTGCAGGCCCGGGGGACGCCGTGCTCCTCCGCCTTCGCCCGGGCGCGCTCCAGGTCGAGGTCGGCGCAGGCGACGACGTCGAGGATGTCGAACGTCTTGCCCGCCTTGAAGTAGATGCCGCTGATGTTTCCGCAGCCGATGATGCCGATCCTGGTCGGTGTCATTCGCAAAAATCCTCTCGCCCGGGGAGTGAGCGGTGCGATAGTGTCGCGCACGCGCGCGCCGTCGCGGCGTGCGCCGCCTCCTGGAAACTTCGCCCCCGCCCGCGGTTCGTCCTGCCCCGAAAAGACGAAGGCGGCGGGGGCGTGGCCCCCGCCGCCATAGCGACCCGGCAGACCCCCGGTCTACTTGATCTCTACCTCTTTGCCGCCGACCTCGGACGACTTGTAGATCGCGTCCATGATCTGGGTGACCATCAGGGCCTGCTCGCCGGTGGCCGCGCCCAGTTCCCCGACCGTGCGCTTCTCGCGCACGGCCTGGACGAACTTCTTGATCTCCTCGCCGTGGGTCGACTCCACGCGCGGCTGCCACCCGGCGGTGGTGTCGGTCAGGGTGCCGAACTCCTCGCGGTAGAGGGAGTACTGCCCGTTGTTGGCGTCGAAAAAGACGCCGCCGTCCGTGCCGAACAGCTGGGTGTCGAAGTGCTCGCGGTCGATGTTCGCCACGAACGAGGAGGTCAGGTGCATCGTGCGCCCGTCGTCGAAGCGGATCATGGCCGCCGCGAAGTCCTCGACCGTGTAGTTCTCCGGGTCCCACGGCCCCCACATTCCGACGATCCCCTTGCGCTTGGCCATGAACGCCTCAGCCCGGCCCACCGCCGCCACCGGCTTCGGGTGGCCCATCAGCCAGAGCGTCATGTCCGTGATGTGGACGCCGATGTCGATCAGCGGGCCGCCCCCCTGCTTCTCCTTGTCCGTGAAAACGCCCCAGGTCGGCACGCCGCGGCGGCGCATCGCGCGGGCGGTCGCGTGGTAGACGTTGCCGAACGCCCCGGCGTCCATCGCGCGCTTCAGCGACTGCGCACCCGCCGAGAAGCGCATGTTGTAGCCGATCTGCAGGTTCTTGCCCGCGGCCTTGGCCGCCTCGATCATGCGCTTGCCCTCTTCGGCGTTCATGGCCATGGGCTTCTCGCACAGCACGTGCTTGCCCGCGGCGAAGGCGTCCAGGGTCGGCCGCATGTGCACGTAGTTCGGGGTGCACACCGACACCGCGTCCACCTCGGGCATCTCCAGA
>DATLHN010000536.1:0-2197 GCA_035539875.1 Armatimonadaceae bacterium | reverse complement strand
TTCTCCTTCCGCGAGCGGTTCTACGCCGGCGCGGAGGCGGGGTGGGGCGCGCAGATACTGGAGCACCCGGAGAGCCGCGTCATCCTCTTCTGCGACGTGGACATGTCCCCGGAAGAACTGGACGTAGACTTCCGGGAGACGTTGCTCGCGCCGCGCGACACGCTCGGCACCATCGGCCTCTGGTGCGCGCTGCACGGCAGCAGCATCGCCGCGGCGGGCATGCACCACATCGAGTGCGAGTTCGACTTCGCCCGCTGCGAGGCCGACTACCGGGCGGCGGGCTTCGGCGTCATGAAGCCGTTCACCGACCTGCCCATGCTCAAGCAGGCGTTCACCGAGCCGGAGATATGGCCGGTCGCCCCGGAGCGGCTCGCGGACCTGCGCGCCCGCGGCGCGATCACGCCCGCCCAGGCGGACGCCTTCGCCCGGGACGGCGCGGCGGGCAGCCACCTGGAGATCCTCCAGCGCTGGGAGGGTTTCAAGGGCTTCAACAAGACCGGCGTCAGCGCTATCATCCTGGAAACGGACGCCCGCCGCCGCGCCGCCGGGGTCGCCTGACCGTGCCCGAAACCGACACCGCCGATGCCCCCGCGCTCCTGCGGGAGATGCTGCGAGACTATCTGCGCCACGCGGAGACGCTCTGGACCGACGCCGGGCCGGGGCTCGGCTACTGGGGGTCGGGCAAAAGCGACGCGGGCAACGAAGGGCCGCGGGCGGTCGCCAACACCGCCCTCGCCTACGCCCTGCTCGCTCGCGAGGGAGACCCCGTCGCCCTCCCGATCGCGGCGCGCGTGGACCCCGCCCTCCGCTACATGACCGAGACGCACCTCACGGGCAGCCGCGCGGGGACCGACGGGAAGCAGTGGGGCGACTCCTGGCAGTCCGCGATGTGGGCGGGCAACCTCGGCGTCGCCGCGTTCCTCGCGAAGGAGGGATTGCGCGAAGAGACGATGGCGGTCATCCGGCGCGCCGTCACCTTCGAGGCGGACCGCTTCCTCGGAAAGGACCCGCCGGAGATGCTGCCGGGGGACACGAAGGCGGAGGAGAACGCCTGGGACCTGACCGCGCCCTCCGCCGCGCTGCTCCTGATGCCCGGGCACCCGAACGCCCCCGGCTGGCACGAGGCCGTCCTGCGCTACGGGTTCAACACTCTCTCCGTCGCCGCGGACAAAGAGTCCGACGCCGTCGCGGACGGCAGGCCGGTGCGCACTTGGGTGACCACCACCCAGCTCTTCCCGGACTTCACGCTGGAGAACCACGACTTTTTCCATCCCGTCTACGCGATGGTCGCCCCGGCCACGAACGCCCAGGCGGCGGTGGCGTACCGCCTCGGCGGGCGCGCGGTGCCGGACGCCCTGAAGCACAACGTCCTTGCGGGGTGGGGGATGCTGAAGTACATCACCCTCTGGGACGGCGAATGGCTCTACCCGCAGGGGCTCGACTGGGACCTGCACGACTACGAGCACCTGCACTACTGGACCATGCTCGCGACGCTCTTCCGGGACCCTCTCGCCGCCCTGTTGGAGCGCCGCACCGCCGCCTACGCCCGGCGACGCCAACGGATCAACGGGGACGGGCGGTTCGTCGGCCCCTCCGGCAACATGGGCTTCGCCCGCGAGGCGATCCAGGCGGAGCGCGTCACGTTCGCCCTCCTCATGCACGCGCTGTTCGGCCCGCCCCCGCCCGCCGCCGACGCCGACTGGGCGGCGCTCCTCGAAGACGCGATCGAACCCGCGCGCGCCTTCCCCTGGGTCGGGTTCGCCGTCCACCGCGCCGAGCGCGGCCTTTTCTCCTTCTCCTGGCGTCACGGACTGAACGGACTCGTCGCGCCCCGCTCCGACCGCTATCCGGGCGACCCGTACGTCACCACACCGTTCGCCGAAAGCCTCGCCGGTCGGTTCTCCCTCGAAGGCCATGAGGCAAAGGCGGCCCGCGCCGCCCTCACTCTGAATCGTCATGCGGTGGAAACGCGGCCCGACGGCTTCATCGTGGCCGTGGACGCCGACGTCAACGGCGGTCTGCTCCGCCATGAGATCGCCGTCGCCACCGCCGCTCCGGGAATCCTGCTCTACCTCGACCGCGTCACCGCCCGCGCGGACGTCACCGTCCTGGAAGAGCGCGGCCTCTCCGTCGCCGTCGAGAACGACGACGTCACCGGGGACCGGCGGCGTCTGTTCACCGCGTGCGGCGAGCGCGT
>DATLHN010000535.1:0-5273 GCA_035539875.1 Armatimonadaceae bacterium | reverse complement strand
ACCGCCTCGTACACGACCGACATCCCCCCGCGCCCGGCTTCGCGCAGGAGGTCGTACGGACCCACGCGCGGTCGGGCGGCACCGCCGGGGGTGGTCGTCTCCTCGTCCGTTTCCATCGGCTGTGATGCCGTCTCCATGAGGACTCCTCTATACTGTCGTACCCGACCGAATCATCGGCGAAAAGTCTCCCCCGGATTACCTGCCAGCCGTACTCTTAGTTTTTCGCCGCCGTGGTTACGGCCGGGTACACAGAAACGACGCGCATCCCCCGTACGAACGTGACCGACGTCGGTCTGCCCCGACAAACGAACACGGACCGGGATATCCCGGTCCGTGCCCTTAGCCTGCCCTCACAGCCGCTTGAACCAGAGGAGTTGGGCCTCGTCCGGCAGTCCCGGATAGGCCCCCTGCCGGATGCTCCGCAGCTCACAGCCCCGCCCGGCGTAGAACCGACAGGCGGGCACGTTCACGTTCTGGGTCTCCACCTTCAGCTCGCGGCAGCCGTGCGCCCGCGCCCACTCCTCCGCCGCCCTGAACAGCAATTGACCCACGCCGCGCCCGCGGCGGTCGGCCCGCACGCGCAGGTCCCACAGCACCGCCAGGTCGTCGCGCCCTTCGAGCATCTCCACTTCGGGCGTGCCCCGTGCCACCACCGCGCCCCCGACCCGCTCGTCGCCGTTGAGAGCCGCAAGCACCGCCCAGCGCGACAGATCGAACTCCTTCGCCCAGTGGGTCGGCCCCTCTCCGTCGTAGGCGTCGTAGTCCTTCACATACGGCGTCGCCACCGGCTCCTCCGCCAGCAGCAGGCCGCCCATCCCGCCGTCCACCGGGCGCACCGCCAGCCGCGACCGCACGTCGAACGCGATCGGCACGGCCCCGTACCGCTCCAGCACGGCGGGGTCGTCCGCGCGCTCTTCCACGACGCGAAGCGGCATCATCGCCCGTACTCGAACGGTTTGAACAGGAAGCGAAAGCAGGGAAACGGCATGGCGGGCCTCCTCGCGTGCGACCGTGACCATAAACGACTCCGGGGGTGCGAACCTATTGGTTCGCACCCCCGGCGGGATCAAACTATGGAGCTGAGGGGGCTCGAACCCCTGACCTCTACAATGCGAATGTAGCGCTCTCCCAGCTGAGCTACAGCCCCAAACGCGAACTGCATAGTACCACCTCCTGCGGGAGGCGTCAATACCGATCTTACTCCTCGTCGGCCTCGCGGGCGGCGCGCTTTTTGGCGTCCATCAGGCGCGAGCGGTAGTCGCCCGGGGAAGCGGCGGGCGAGTTGCCGTTTCCGGCGGAGGGAGGGGGGGACGGTCGGGCGGTACTGCCGCGCGGGGCGTCTACCGGGCCGACCGGGCGGGCGTTCATCGTCGCGTCGTCGTCCTCGGCCTGGAGGCGGGCTTTGCGGTCCATCAGTCGGCCCACCGAAGCGGTGTTGGCGAGAAGGCGCGCCCGCGCGGCCTCGCGCTTCGCGGCCTGCCGGTCGTGCCAGCGCTCCCGGGCCGCGGCCAGCGCCTCGGCGGCCTGGCCGGAGCCGAGGATCAGGCGGCGGTTCGCCACGTCCAGCGGGAAGAGCAGCAGCGCGAAGGCGAGCAGCGGCAGCGCGAGGGGGACGGGCAGGCGGCGCACGCGCCGGTCCTGGAAGACCGTCTCGCCGCTGGTGAGCACCTTGCCCCCGGTCAGGTCGGCTACCCGGCTGAGCAGACTCGTGTTCGGCGCGAGCGTCGCGAACTCCGGCGAGTAGGGGATGGCCAGGCCGACGCTCGCCGTGCGCGTCTTGCCGTCCGGCCCGCGCTGCGTGACCGTGGCGACGTACGCGCCCGTCTTCCCGGCGTCGAACGTCCCCTCGTAGCGGCCCGAGCCGGTCTGCTCCAGCCGCACCGTCTGCGCGACCCCGTCCGGGCTGACCACGCGCGCCTTCGCGTCCACGAAGTTGACGTACGTCCCGGTCTTCTCGTCGATGGCGTCCACGGTGATGCGGCCCTTGCCGTTCGCCAGCTCCACCGTGCTCTGGTAAGACCCCTGCTCCGGCTTCTTCAGGCTCCAGCGCACCGCCTGCGCCCAGAACGGCGCGTAACCCTGCCAGCCGAGCCACTGCGCCCCCCAGCGCGCCTTGGCGTCGCTGGTGAACGCCACCGACTTGCCCAGGCCGTACTGCCACGTAGCCAGCACCGGGTCGCCCTTGTGGCTGGTCAGCGCGACCTCGGCCGTGGGACGGGCGACCACGACGTCGTAGCCGAGCAGCGGCGGCGTCGCCCCCCAGTTTATGCCCGACAGCAGGGGGCTGCCCGCGCTCGCGACCCGGGGCGTGAACGGCTCCTCCAGCAGCGGCGGCTTGGAGATGGTCTGCACCTCGCGGGTGTAGATCTTCGGGATCTCGGCGGCGTCGCGCACGAAGTAGTAGCGGCCCCCCGTCGCCTTCGCGATCGCCTTGAGCGGGTCCACGCCCGCGGGCGACTGGCCCTCGTCGATGACGACCAGGGTGAACGTCATCTTCTTCGCCTTGTAGTTGGCGATGATCTCCTTGTAGTCGAACGGGGCCGTCTCGCCGTCGGTGATGAGGATGACGTGCTTGACGCGGGCGTCCGCCTTCTCCAGCAGGGCGTAGCCCCCGCGCACGCCGCTGGACATGTCGGTGCCGCCGCCGCCGTAGATCGCCCCGATGCCCGCGTGGATGCTCTTCTTGTCGGTCGCGTACTGGAGCGGGACGACCGTGGTCGCCTGCGTATCCACGGCGAGGATGCCGATCTGGTCCTGCGGGCTGAGCGCGTCCACGGCCCGGTGCGCCGCCTCCTGCGCCAGGTCCATCTTGCTCTGCGACCCGCCGCTCTGCGGCGCGCTCTGCATGGACCCCGAGTAGTCGATGCCGAGCGCGAGGGCGACGCCGGGGAAGCGGCGCATCTTGCGCACGTCCATCTCAACCGGCAGCGCCTCCTCCACCGGCGTCTGGAAGTAGCCGCCCGCGCCGAACGAGCGGTCGCCCCCGATCATGGTCAGGCCGATCCCGAGGTCGCGCACGGCGTTCTGGAGCGTGCGCTGCTGCGCGGGCGAGAGCGCCTCCGACGGAACATCCGAGAGTATGATGCCGTCGTACGAAAGCAGGGGGGCGGCCTGGGACGGGATCGCCTTCGCCGTCGCGACCTGCACGTCCACGTTCTGCGCCGTCAACGCGCGCGGCAGGTACGTGTCGGGGAGCGCGCCCGCCTCGTCCGAGCGGACCATCAGGATCTTCGGGCGGCCCTGCACTTTCACGAACGACACGGCGCGGTTGTTCTCCGGCACCGTGTCCGTGCCCTCGGCGGTCTCCAGGCGCGCCTCGTAGGTGTAGAACCCGGGCGTCTCGGACCTGTCCTGGACGCTCAGCACGTTCTTGCCGGGCTTGAGGGCGACCTTCTGCTCGCCGACGTACTTGCCGTTGCGGTAGAGCTTCAGCGTCCCCGCGCCGCCGCCGCGCGAGTTGGCCACGACCTTTACCGGGAACGGCTCGCCGCGCTTGACCGTCGGCGGCGTCAGCATCCGCTCCAGCAGCGCCTCGCGCTCCGGGGCCTTGCCGAGCGGGATGACGTCGATGGGGACGTCGTCCGCCTTCGCCGAGCGCGCCGCCTCGACCAGCGAGCCGGTCGTCTCGTTGCCGTCTGTCACGAGAACGATGCGCCGCGCCGTGTTCTCAGGGAAGTAGGAAAGGGCGACGGTCACCCCGCGCGCGAGGTTGGTCTGCGAGCCGTCCGGCACCGAGATGTCGGCGACGACCTTCGCCTTCTCCTCCGGCGCGTAGGCCAGGCGGGCGTCCGTGCCGACGGTGAGGACGCCGACCCGGTCCTGCCCGCGCATGTTGCGCACGGACTGGTTGACGAACTCGACCGCGCGGTCGCGGTCGGCGCGGCTCATGGAGTAGGAGGCGTCCACGACGAACAGGACGCAGTTCGCGGCCGAGGACTTGACCAGCTTGACCCCGGCGAGGGCGAGGACGAGGCAGGTGACGATGCCGAGGCGCAGCGCGAGGGCCACGGTGCGCCGCACGGGGTCGAGGTCTACGAGTGAAACGCCGCGCCGGGAGACCCACCAGAGGGCGGGCAGCAGGAGAAGGCCGAGCAGAAACCAGGGGTTGTCGAACGAGATTCCGGCGGGCACGGTGTCTCCTGCGGCGGTCGTGCGGGCGGGCGTGAGACGGCTCGTTAAGAGTGTATCAGAGAATACGGCCGGGGCTCCGCGGGCGTCCCCCGAAAAACCCGGTATACAAGCCCGTGTGCATGCCTGCCAATACTATAAATGTGTCCATGCGCTTCGATATAGACAAAATGACCACCGAGTCGGCCAGCGGCGGCGCGGCCAGCGCGTCCGCCGGCGCCGGGGCGGGCGACGATTCTTCGCCGCTCACGCTCCGGGAGATCGAGGTGCTCCGCCTCGTCGCCGACGGCCTGACGAACGCGCAGATCGCCCGCTCTCTTGACCTCTCTGAGAAGACGGTCAAGTCCCACGTCAGCAACATCCTCGCCAAACTCCACCTCGCCGACCGCACCCAGGCCGCCGTCTACGCCTACCGCCGCGGCTACGTCCAACTGTAACTACTCGCCCTCGGCTCCGCGCCATCCAGCCTGAAGCACGTATCGGAGAGGGACTTGCCGCCCGGACAACGAACAGGGGAGCGGACCGCCACGCCGCCTCGTTCGGGAAACTGCTCCTCATGCCTCCGGGTATATTCAGTTCGCCTCCGCGCCGTTCAGCGGGCGGGGGCGGGCGAGGGGGCGTCGCGGAATTCGCTGACCCGCAGGCGGAAGAGGTCCCGCTGCTCGTTCCCCACCAGCAGCGTGTTGCCGTCCTCCCAGCAGATCGCCTCGCACTGCTTCCCGCCGGTGAACACCCGCCGCCGCGCCCGGCCCGTGAGGAACCTGTCGCCGCCGTCCTTCGCCTCGAACAGCCAGACCGACTGAACCGGGTAGTGGCACAGCACCGCGAGCGTCTTCCCGTCCGGGGAGAGGTCGGCGGCCGTGACCCATCCGCCCAGGTCCGCGACGCCGTCCACCTTCTTCAGGACGTTCGGGCGGTCCGCGTGCCGCGTGTCCATCCGATACAGGTTCGCGCCGGTCTCGGGGGCGTTGATCTGCCCGGACGCCCGGTGCTTGGTCACGAAGTATAGTTTCCCTGCCTTCGCGAAGACCGCCTCGCAGTCGAAGTGCCAGCGCGCTTCCGGGAAGCCCTTCTGGTCCTCGTAGACGACCGGGAGCCACTGCTGTACCCGCGCCTTCTCCGTCGCCTCCGGGTTCGGCTCCGCG
>DATLHN010000534.1:0-1624 GCA_035539875.1 Armatimonadaceae bacterium | reverse complement strand
ACCGCCTCGTAGGCCGAGGTCGCACCGGTCTGCTGCGCGAAGTTCCCCAGCGCGACGTAGCGCCGGGCGGGCATCCGGGCCGCCACTTTCCCGGCGTCGTCCACCACGCGCACCTCGAAGAGCCCCCCGGTCGCGGGCTGCGGCAGCAGGACCTCCGCCTTCGCCTCGCCCTTCTGAATGCGTAGCGCATTCTCGGCGACGGTTTTTCCGTCGGCGACGAGCCGCACGGCCCCGGCGAACGCGCCCTTCGCCGGGTTGTCCACGAACACGCGGATCTCGCGGCCCGCCGGCGCCACGGCGACGTTCAACGGATCGACCCGCAGGAGCGGGATCGAGGCGACCGCGGGCAACTCCGCGCCGTCCCAGAGCAGGCGCAGGGACAGCAGCCGCTGCCCCGACCGCAGGTCCCCCACTGGTATCAGCGACGAGAGGATCGCCGGGACCCGCGGCTGCACCGTGGTCGGCCCGAGCCGGAGTCCGACGCCGCCCGCCGCGTCCGTCACCGAAGCCTCCACCACGGCGGCGGCCTCCCCGCGGTTGACCACGTCGATCCGGGCCGTCGCCTGACGGCTCGCGCCCGCCGCCTCGACCAGCGGCCCCGGGGCCACGCGCAGCGATGCGAGGCGGCGCAGCGCCTGCCAGTCGGCGTCGCCGGGCTTCACGGCCCGCACGACCGGCGTCTGCGCCGCCTCCGCGGCCTTCGGGTCCGCGCTCCAGGTCACCACCGCCAGTTCGTCCGACTCCGCCCTCTGGAACAGCAGCCGCCAGTCGTCCTCCGTGCGCCCCTTCAGCCGGTGGCGGAACGTAAAGCCCGACAGGGCGTCGATCAGCGCGCGGGCCGCCAGGAACGAGGGTTTCGGCGTGAAGTCGCGGCGCACGGTCCCGAACCGGTGCTCGTTCTCCTTCGGGTCGTCGCCGTCGTCGCGCCAGTCGTAGAAGACGGACAGGTTCACGCCGCTCGCGAGGTTCGCCAGCCACATCCGAGACAGGTAGGACGCCTGCCGCGCCTCCGGCAGGCCGCCCGAAAACGTCGAATAGCCCCACTCGGACGAGTAGATCGGCAGGTAGCGCTTTACCGGCGGCGCGTGGCGCGCGATCAGGGCGCGCAGGCGGGCGAAGTCGCCCGCCGCGCTCTCCGGGGGCAGGGCGCGGTAGGGGTGGACCGAGACGGCGTCGACGTGCTCCAGCAGGCCCGCCGCGAAGACGGTCTCGAAGAACTCCCAGGGGAAGCCGGACGTTCCGGGCGCGAGGACGATCGCCTCCGGGTCCCCTTCTCTTAGCGCCCGCGCCGTCGCGACGGCGAGCCGCGCGCCACTTCCGGGGGCGACGGGTCCTGTTCGAGATATGGAACGTGCCGAACCTCGCGAGCGGCGTGAACCTGTCCGTCATCTACGACTGGCGCGACGACGGCGACGACCCGAAGGAGAATGTGCACCGGTTCGGGACCGTGCGCCGAGACTTCACGCCGAAACCCTCGTTCCTGGCGGCCCGCGCGCTGCTCGACGCTCTGTCGGGCTTTACGTTCCGCCACCGGATGAAGGGGCGCACGGAGGACGACTGGCGGCTGCTGTTCCAGAGGGCGGAGTCGGACGAACTGGCGGTGGTGACCTGGAGCGCGGACCCG
>DATLHN010000533.1:0-11573 GCA_035539875.1 Armatimonadaceae bacterium | reverse complement strand
GGTGGGGACAGGTCGCCCCGTTCGGTCTCCTGTCCGGCTCGCAGTTCCGCCTGCCCCCGCCGCCCGCCCTTCACACCGGACGGTATGCCAACGACCTTAACGAAGTCAAACTCCGGGGTAGGGCGAACGCTCCGCTTGACGTCCGCCCGCAGGACCGCACGGACGTCGCCCGCTTCTTCGCCGCCGCTTCCCCGGTCCAGGTGTGGAACTCGACCGCGCGCCAGGTAACTGCCGTGCAGGACTTCTCGGTTTCCGAGAACGCCCGGAACTTCGCGCTGCTGGCGATGGCGATGGGTGACGCCTCGATCGCGTCCTACGAGACCAAGTACCACTACAACCTGTGGCGGCCGCAGGCCGCGATTTGGGAGGCGGCTCTGGACGGCAACCGCCATACGGACGCGGACCCGACCTGGACGCCGCTGATCCCCACCCCGCTCTTCCCGAGCTACGCGTCGGCGCACGCGACGCTCTCGGGTTCGGCCCGTGTCGTGCTGGAGCGTCTCTTCGGGGAGCACGGTCACGACTTCACGCTGACCAACCCCAACAACCCGGTTGTGGCGCACATCGTGCTGCGCTACACCGCCTTCAAGGAGGTCTGTGCCGACATCGACGACGCCCGGGTGTACGGCGGAATTCACTTCCGCTTCGAGCAGGAGGCGGGCGCGCTCCAGGGGCGCAAGGTCGGCAACTACATTCTGACGCATTGCCTGCGCCCGGCGCACGGGCAGGACTGATTCCTCGGGTTTCGCGTGGCGGTTGAGGAGAGGAGATACGTGTATGCCCGCGCTGACCGGACGGCCTCCACGACGAGTCGCGGAGACCCCGCGGTTCCCTCGCCGCGGCAGCGCGGGCGCAGCTCTGACGGGTGTGAGAAATGCGGTCATTCCAGGCCGCGATCCGGGGCGGTGTCCAGGAAAATGCCGGGCACCTCGGCGCAAGCCTTCTCATCCCGCCGGATGGCCTGCGGCGCCTGCAGCGACTTCGCCGGGGGCACGTGCAGCTTCATATGAGTACTGGCCTGACCCGACGTTGCGCATCCGTCGGCCCGGCATGGCGCAGAAGCGGAGGGACGGCAGTTACGCGCGGTGTGCTTCACTTCTGCGCTCTCTAACAGCCAGAAGATGTGAGGATTATCATGAAACCTCGATCCATTACTCTGTTCCTGCTCGCCGGGGCGTTCGTACTTATGTCGCTCGTGCCCTTATCGGCCGCACGGGCACAGGCGGGCGCGCGGCCCGCTGTCTCCCCCGGAGAGTACTTCGTGGGATTCCGGGGCGGGCTTTCCGAGGAGGGCTTTGCCGCCGTGCGCGGACTCGGCGCGACCGTGACCGGCCGATATCCGCAGATCCGGGCCGCCGCGATCCGCGTCGTGGGAAACGAGCAGGCTCAGGCCGCGACCGCGCGGGCCATCGCGCGTAATCCGCGCGTCTCCTACGTCGAGCCCGTGCCCATGCGCTATGCGCTCGGGCTGGACGATGAGCAGCTCGTTCCCTCCCGGAACAACGGGCTGTACGGCCTTCTCGCGACCCGCGCGATCGACGTGCATGCCCGTGGCGTCTCCGGGGCGGGTATCAACGTCGGCGTGGCGGACACCGGCCTGGACTACTACCATCCGGACATCGCGCCCAACTACAGGGGAGGTATCGACACGATCTACGGAGACCAGGACCCCCTCTTTGAGTCCTGGTGGGACTACGACTGGGGGTATCTGGTCGTCGAGACGCATGGGACGCACGTCGCCGGGACCGTGCTCGCGGCCAACAACACGGCGGGCGTGCTCGGGGTCGCCCCGTCCGCGAACCTGTACCACGCCCGCGTTCTAGATGCGTACGGCGGGACCGCGCAAACGGTGATGGACGGAGTCCGCTGGCTCGTGGAGAACGCTCAGTGCAAAGTGGTCAACCTGAGCCTAGGCGGGCAAGAACCATCGATCACCGAAGAAAGCTTCTACGCGGAGATGCGCAGCAAGGGCGCGCTGATCGTGTGCGCCGCCGGCAATGGCGGCGGGACGTCGGTCATTTATCCCGCCGGCTACGCCTCCAACATCGCGGTCGGGGCAGTGGACTCGGACAACCTCCACGCGAACTTCTCCAACACCGGGAGCGCGCTGGACGTCTCCGCGCCCGGGGTCAACGTGATTTCGTCTGTGCCCGACGGCTCCGGGGACGCCGAATCCTCGGTAACGACGACCGAGTCGTTCTTCTCCCAGGGCTTCGAATTCGCCGGCATTACGGATGGGATCACCCGGCCGATGATTGACTGCGGGATCGGCAGGGTCGGCGACTTTCCGGCGTCAGTCGCGGGGAACATCGCTCTCATCCGGCGGGGCGAACTATATTTTGAGGAGAAGGTCGTAAACGCGACAAACGCCGGTGCGGCGGCGGTCATTATGTACAACAACGTACCCGGCGACTTTCTGGGAGCGCTGCCAGGATACCCCGAACCCTGGATACCGGTCGTTTCCGTCTCCGACACCGTGGGCGCGATTCTCGTGAGCCAGTCAGGTGCCACCGCCACGGTGGTGAACCGTTTCTCGGCCTGGGCCACGTACGGCGGCACCTCCATGGCGACGCCGCACGTGACCGGCGTACTGGCTCTGGTCTGGTCCGTCAACCCGTCGGCGTCCAACAGCACCGTGGAGAACTGCCTCCTGACCACGTGCCTGGACCTCGGCGCGGGCGGCTACGACACGACATACGGCTTCGGTGTCGTGGACGCCAGCGCGGCAGTGGCCAGGGCGGAAGGGGCGGTCCCAACGCCCCCTGCCGCCCCCCAGGGCCTGACTGCCACCGCCGGAGACGAGCGGGTAACGCTGTCCTGGAGTGCGAGTGACTCCGCGGACTACTACGTCGTCAAGCGCGCGACATCGACCGGCGGGCCGTATCAGTTCCTGAGACAGGTCAGCGGCGGGACGGATTTCACCGATACCGGGCTGACGAACGGCATCACGTACCATTACGTGGTCGCCGCCGTGAACGCGGGCGGGGCGAGCCCCGATTCCAGCCCGGCGAGCGCCACGCCCTTCGGCCCAACCGTGCCCGCCGCGCCCACCGGCCTGAGCGCCGCGGCGCAGGGCAAACGCAAGGTGATGCTGAAGTGGTCTCAGTCCGGTAGCGTCGGGGTGGCCCAGAACCGCGTCTACCGCTCCACCACGAGCGGCGGCGGATATTTCCTCGTCGCGACGCTCAATGCGACGACCTCGTTCACGGACGCGGGCCTCGCCTCGGGTACGACGTATTACTACGTCGTGACGGCAGTGGGCAACGGCGGGAAGGAGAGCGCCTACTCCAACCAGGCGTCTGTCCGACCACGCTGATCCTGAATCCACCGCGGTCGGGTGCTGTCACTCCGACCGCGGTGGGTCCCTTCATTGCCACCGCCCGTTACGGCCGTTTCGCGGGCGTCGTTTTTGTCCGTCGGAAGTCGGAGGGGGTTTGCCCGGTGGCGGCGCGGAAGGCGCGGGTGAAGTAAGCCGGGTCGCCGAAGCCCGACTCGGCGGCCACGGTGGTCATCGGCAGGTCGGTGGTGGCGAGCAGGGACCGGGCGCGCTCGATGCGCAGGAAGCGGAGGTAGTCGCGCGGGGTGCGCCCCATGACCGCGGCGAAGACTTCCGTGAAGCGGTCGGGCGAGAGAAACACCTGCGCCGCGACTCCCTCGATGCGGACCGCGTCCGCGAAGTGTTCCTCCAGGTAGTGAACGGCGGCGGCGACCGTCGCCTCGTGTGCCGCCGCGGGCGGCGCGCCGCCGCTGCTCCGGCGGTTGCTGCCCTCCACGCTCGCGGCGTACTCCCGCGCCAGCCGCACGAGCAGCCGCAGGAACAGTCCGCGCGTCAGGAGGACGCCGCTCGGCGTACCGGACAGCCACTCCGCGCGCAGTTCGTCGATCGCCTCGGCGACGTTCGCGTAGGCGGCCGGGGTCAGGTGGAGCCAGCGGCCCTCGACCGCGGAGCGTCCGTACGGCTCGGCGACGAACAGGCCGTGGAAGCCGCGCGTATCCGAAAGGGCGTCGAGCGTCGCCGGGTCGAAGATGTCGGGCGAGAAGTGCAGGGTGTCGGTGACAAGGTCTTCGCAGCCCTCGAAGTGGTGCGTCTGCTCCGGGCGCATCGCGTAGACGTCGCCGCGGGCGACCCCGTACGCCTGTCCGTCGATGACGTGTGTTCCGCGGCCCCGGCGCACGATGTACAGCGAGTAGAAGTCGTGGTGGTGGTTTGCGACCGACTGCGCGCGGGCGTCGATGAAGTCCGCGTACATCACGAGCGGGACGTGGACTGCCGCAGTGCCCTTGTGCCGCAGCGCCAGTCCGCGGAACTCGTGGTAATGTATCTGCCGCCCCTCGCCGCTCATCCCTTAGAATTTCTATACAGGCACGGGCAACTCCCTGCGTGGCGTACCGGAAAAGTGCAAGTTCGCGCCCGTTTCCTTCTGGAACCGTACCCGCTGAGCCCGCTACAATCGGGAGAATACCCATCAGGAGTCGGAGAGGATTCCAGGTTCCATGCTGACCGAGGAGCAGATACAGTCGTTCAAGAGGGACGGCTTTCTCAACTACGGCCCCGTCCTCACCCCGGAGGAGACCGCCGACCTGCGCGAGGGCCTGCGGCGCGTCATGTCCGGCAAGAGCGACGCCAAGCCGGAGGCCAACCGCAACCTCCTGGGCGAGGGCAGCTCGCAGGTCGTCGTCCAGATCGTCAACATCTGGGAGGCAGAGCCTGCGTTCCGCCGCCACCTGAGCAACGAGAAGATCGTCCGCCTCGCCGCGCAGCTCATGGGCGCGGACACCGTTCGCGTCTGGCACGACCAGGTCCAGGTCAAGCCGTCCCACATCGGCGGGCCGACCACGTGGCACCAGGATCACCCCTACTGGCCGGTCATCCAGCCCGCGGACCTGGTGAGCGCGTGGGTCGCGATCGACGACGCCACGGTCGAGAACGGCTGCATGTGGATGGTGCCCGGCAGCCACCGCTGGGGTCCGTACAACGGCGGCACCATCGGCACCGACCCGGAAACCTACGCCCCGCAGCCGAAGGACCTGAGCATCGTTCCCGAGGGCGAGAAGATAGAGATGGTGGCGTGCCCGGTGCCCGCTGGCGGCGTGGTCTTCCACCACTGCCTGACCTGGCACGGCGCGCCGCCCAACTACACCTCGCAGGGGCGGCCCGCCATCGCCGTACACTACATGCCGGGCTGGGTGCGCTACGAGCCGGAGGGTCGCACGCACCTGGTGGAGAAGCATATCCACGTCAAGCCGGGGGAGCCGCTGGTCGGGGATCACTTCCCGACCGTGCTGGAGGAGGGGCGCATACTCGACGTCAAGAGCGCCCCCGCCAAGGAGGATGAATGAGCAGCAACGGAGCAACCGCAGGAGCCGCAGCCGTCGCCACGAAGCCGGAGGCCGACTTCGAGTACCGCCAGAAGACGTTCGCGCAGGACGACGTCGCCGGCATGGCGAACGCCCTGCACGAGGACGGGTTCGCCCTCATCCCCAACGTCCTGTCGCAGGACGAGGTGCAGGACCTGAAGGACGCCATCGACCGGCTGAAGCCGTTCGGGTTCGACAAGCTGGGCAAGACGGACCACTTCAAGTGCGTGTTCAACCGGGAGAAGATCTTCCTGGACATGATCGACCGCGCGCCCACCATCGACCTCGCCGAGGCGACGATGGGGGGCGAGTGCCACATCATCGGGGAGACGGCGTGGCGCTCGCACCCCGGGCACAACGGCTGGTCGCCGCACACCGACCGCGTCTTCGTCGAGTTCCCCGAGGAGGTCTGGGACAACCCGCAGTTCAAGCTGCCCATCTACCTCTGCACGGCGCACTACTACCTGAACGACATGACGCTCGACCTCGCGCCGACGTGGGTCATTCCGGGAAGCCACAAGTCGGGGCGTGCGCTCTCCTGGGGCAAGGACAAGGAGCCGGAGTGGCACGGTAGGAAGCTGGAGCCGGTGCTCTGCAAGGCCGGCGACGTGCTCTTCTTCCGCAGCGAGATCTGGCACACCGGGAGCGAGAACACGAGCGAGCTGACGCGCTACCTGCTCCAGGTCCACTACTCCCACCGGGTCGTCGCGCAGCAGTTCTCGCCCTACCTCGCGTTCCAGCTCAGCCCTGAAGTGATGGCGAACGCGAACCCGCGCCAGCGCCGCCTGCTCGGCGAGCACAGGCAGACCGCGTATGATTGACCTCACGGGCCAGCACGTCTTCGTGGCGGGCGGCAGCCGCGGCATCGGCCGGGCGACGGCGCTGATCGCCGCCCGCGCCGGGGCCGCCGTGACCGTCAACTACCTCAGCAACGAGGAGGCGGCCCGCGCCGTGGTCGCCGAGATCGAGGCCGGGGGCGGCCGGGCGTTCGCGGTGCAGGCCGACATCGCCGAGGACGGGGCGTGCGACCGGGCGATGGACGCCGCGGTGGAAGCGCTCGGTCCCCTGACCGGCTGCGTCATCTCCGCCGGGGTCTTCGAGCCGTCGCCGATCCACGAGATGACGACCGAGTTCTGGGACCGGGTGATGGCGGTGAACGTCCGCGGGTCATTCCTCGCGGTCCGCGCGGCGGCGCGCCACCTCTGCCCGCGGGGAAAGGGCGGCAGCATCGTCCTTTATACGTCCACGGCCGGGCAGCGCGGGTCGTCCGTGTACTCCGCGTACGCGACGAGCAAGGGCGCGCAGCTGCTCTTCATGCGCTCGATGGCGAAGGAACTGGCGGCGGACCGCATCCGGGTCAACTGCGTCGCTCCCGGCTGGACCGACACGGACATGAGCCGTGAGCCCATCGACGCGGAGGGGCGCGACAAGGTGATCGCCAGTATGCCGCTCGGACGGATTGGCCGCCCCGAGGACCCGGCCAACGCGGCGGTCTTCCTGCTATCCGACATGGCGGAGTTCATCACGGGCTCCACCATTACCGTGGACGGCGGCTTCGACATGCGCGGCTAACGTCGCGCCGACGGCGGAAACGCAACGGCCAGCGCCCGGATCGGGCGCTGGCCGTTGTCGCGTCGGGGTCGCCGCGCTTCGGCTATTTCACCGCGAAGAGGTATATGGCGACGTAGGCGAACAGGACGGCGCGGAGCAGGAAGACCGAAAACTTCGGGTGCTCGCGGGCGAAATGACGCGCCAGGAGCAGGGCGGGGAGGAACGTTCCCGCTTTGACCGCTACGAAGACGAGCGGGTTCATCTCGAACGTCCACGCGAGCATCGGGTTGGCCTCGACGGCCTGGCCGGTCAGCACCCACCAGAGGGTGGTGTACATGTCGAGGGCGCAAAGCGTCGTCAGCGCGAGTATCTCGGCGTCGCCCGGACGCGTCAGGCGGATGGGACCGCCGATCTCCATTGCGGAAGCTGTATTGGACCGCACCATGTGCGTAGGGACCTCCCTGCCACGCGAATGTACTGGGTATGTAAATACCCTTTCGCGCCTGCCCGCTAAACTTCCTGCAATATTTAGTTAAAAATTTAATAAAAAAGGTCGGTAGCCGAATCGGTCCAGCGGCGGGAGGTTGCGCCACCGGCCGGTGCCGCGCCAGCGCGTCTCGGCGGCGATCCAGACGCAGCGAGGTGGTTCGTCGCCGAGGGTGGAGAGGGGGACGGTGGTCTGGAGGACCCGCGCGCCCACGGCGCGCACGGGGAGAGAAGTGTGCAGCATCGGCGGGGCGGAGAGCCCGCGCTCGTCGGCGTCCGAGAGAGGCGGCGCGCTCGCCCGGAGCAGGAGCGAGTAGCGAACCCGCTTCGAGACCGGGCCGCGCAGCGTGACGAACACCCGCAGCGCCTTGCCGTCTTCCGTGCGCGACACGCTCATCGCGCTCACGTCCGTCGCCGGGTCCAGGTAGCGCACCAGGTCGTCGCGGCGGGCATCCAGCACGGTCGCGGGCGTTCTCCCGGCGACGTGCGCCGCCTCCATCTCCCCGAACATCTCGTTCTCACGCACGAACGAACGCAGGAAGCGGCCCATCACCGCGGTCTGCGAGCGGTAGGCCTCGAGGGCCCGCCGTTTCGCCGCCAGCGCGTCGGCCGAAGGGACGTACGAGCGCCAATTCGTGTCCGTCGTCGCCAGGCCGTTCGGCGGGAGAAGCGGCCGGTCCGGGTGCGCGCCCTGCGGGATGGGCCAGTCGCCCCGGTGGATCAGGTAGTAGTGGACCTTCACGCTCTCCGCCCACGCTCCGTCACCGGCGACGCCAAGGTGGTCCGCGCACGACTGGAGCGCCGCCTGCGTGAAGGCCGCGGCCGT
Organism: Armatimonadaceae bacterium; assembly: GCA_035539875.1. Taxonomy (GTDB): domain Bacteria; phylum Armatimonadota; class Armatimonadia; order Armatimonadales; family Armatimonadaceae; genus CALEKU01. The sequence continues at coordinate 3,352 of DATLHN010000533.1, read as the reverse complement.
GTGGTGGTCCGGGTGGTCGTCGGCGGGATGCGTCACGAAGACGTCCGTAGGGCGGACCGAGCGCATCAGCCGCTCCAGGTCCGAGAGCAGCGCGCTGCCGCTGTACGGGGTCTTCGGCGAGAAGGCCTGCGCGTACGGGGAGTGGTCGCACGCCGTGAACGGCGAGCGAAAGGGGTTGTTGCGCTCCCAGTTCTTCTCCCAGAGCGCCTTCAGCCCGCGGTCGGGGTAGCCGAGGAAGACGACGTCGGACGGTTCCACGCCGAGCAGGTGCATCGCCTTCAGCGCCTCGGCCTGGCGCTTCTGCGCGAAACGTATCATCTCCGCCCCGTTGACGGCGACATCGCGCATTTCGCGCTGCGCCGCGATCTCGAACCCGTCGCCGTTGGTCAGGAAGGCGACGGTAACGTGGACGCCCCTCCGGCGCGCGTCGGCGATGAGCGCGCCTACGCCGAGGGTTTCGTCGTCGCAGTGGGGGGCGAGGACCAGAAGGCGCTGCTGCCGCTCCGGCCGGGGAAAGGAGGCAAGCCCGGACTCGGTAGCCCGGTTCGCCTCCTGATGCAGCCGCAGGTAAAAGGCGCTCGACGCCCCCCCCGCCATCAGGCAGGGAAGCACGAAGGATGCGACGAGGAAGTGCCGCCAGACCGGGAAGCGCGGACGCCGGGAGTAGAAGGTGAGCCGTGCGGGGCGCGACGACCAGCGGCGTACGCGAAAAGGCCAGGAACGTCTCAAGTGCGCGGCAACCTCCTTTGATGCGGTGCTACCGAAGACCGAATAAAGCGGGCAGGCACGGAAGACGCAAATCGGGCCGCTGCTTCTCCAAAAAGTAGCGGCCCGATTGTTGAGGTGGCTCCGTGACAACTTCGTACGGAAAAGTGGGAGCGGAGTGAGTGGGATTCGAACCCACGAGACAGGCTCAACACCCGCCTACACGATTTCCAGTCGTGCTCCTTCGACCAACTCGGACATCACTCCCTGCATCGCCTATTATAGCGACGACCCGCCCACCTGTCAAGGAATGCCCACCGTCCGAGCGCGGGATGGTACCATTCCTGCGGAGTACCGGAATGCGCCACCGAGACGACAGTGCCGCTGAGGAAATAGGCAGGAACAACGTCGATCAGGGCGCGGGACGCCGCCTCGTCGGGGCTTGGTTCGCTTCCGTGATCGCGCACGCGGCCGTCCTCGCCGCCGGGGGAATGGTCGGCCGCCTCTCGCCGCCACCGCTGCCGCAGCAGCCGGGCGCGATATCGATAGAGCGCATTCTTCTCGAACCCGCCGCCACCACGCGCCCCGCCATCATTGCCGCCGCCTCCGCTGCACCGCGAACGCCTGACCGACAACCTACCCGCGCCCCGGTGCCAAAGCAGAAGAGGCGCGCCCGGCCGCCGCTTGCGGCGTCGGCAGTCGCGCGGACCGCCCCGCCGCCCGCCGTCACGAAAGTTCCGCCCGCGCCGCCGGTCGTGTGGGAGTCTCGGCAGGCCAAGGGCGTTCCGCCGATCGGCGCTGCCGCCGCTGCCGCGTTCGTCGACGAAAACAGCGCGCCGGTCGCCCGCGAATTCGCCGCGCCGAATATGGGCGGCGGGGACAGCGGCATTGCCGGGAGCGCGTCCCGCGGTCCGATCGTCCTACCGGTAGAAAACCTGGTTGGCGGCGGCGGCGGCGGTCCGTACGGCCCGGTCAAACCGCCGGCAGCTCCCGTGCCGGAGACTCAAGGGGCACCCGGCCAGACGCGGGACGCGGAGCCGTCGTCACTCTCGATGCCCGCGATTCCCGACAGCCTGAAGGGCGCACCGTACCGGTCGTTCGTGCGGGTGCGGGTCGCGGTCAGCGCGGAGGGGGAGTCCGAGATAACGCTGAGCGACTCGTCCGGCAATCCCGAGATCGACCAGCACGTGATCGACGCCATGCGTCTCTGGCGCTGGAAGCCCGCGCTCAGGGACGGACGGCCCGTCGCGAGTATGCACCATTTCAAGTTCGACTTCGCCGTAAACTGAGACTTTTCGGCGTGCTACAATAGGGCGAAGGAGTCTGTCCGAATGCCTCGTCCCACCGAATTTCGCTTGATATCGTCCACGATCCTCGCCGCCGCCGCTGCCCTCAGCCTGTTCTCGGTCGGCTGCGCGAGCAAGGACTCCCAGGAAAACGAGCCTCCGTACGGCGAGACCGCGACGGGCGCGGTCGCGGCGAGTCCCGCTCCGGATGGCGGCGGCGCGACCGCGAATCCCGCCGCGCCGGGTGGCGCGGACGCGCCCGTGAGCGCCGGCGGACCGGGCGGCCCCATGATGGGCATGGGCGACGCGAGCGCGCCGCTGACGCCGACCCCGGAGCTGGATAAGAAGATCGACGCCCTGGAAAAGGGCGGCGACAAGAAGGCGCTGGCCGCCGCCTACGCGGACCGCGGCTATGCGCGGATGACCGACGACGCGGCCGGAGCGCGCGTCAAGTACCGCGCCGCGCTGGAGGACTTCCGCCGGTCGCTGGAGCTGGACCCCGCGAACGCGAAGTCCCTCGAAAACAAGAAGATGATCGAGGACATCTACCGCTCGATGGGGAGGCCGGTCCCGGGCGAGGACCCGCTGGACGCCAAGAGCGGATCGGGGGGTGGCGGCGGCGACAAGTCGATCGGCTTCCCCATGGGCGAGGCGAAGAAACCCGAGTAGCAGCGTCCAACTCGTGAAAACGTCCGGCCCCTGCCTCAGGCAGGGGCCGGACGTTTTTTCGGCTCTACGGGGCGGGGGGAGCGCCCGCAGGGGGAGCGCCTGCGGGCGGCGCACCGGCAGGCTTGGCCGTGATAGCCCCGTCCTGCAGGTCCTTGAACAGCTCCGCGAACGCGCCGGCCCCGGCAACGCTCGTTACCGCGCCGTTCTTGTCCTTGACGAGGAAGGTCGGGGTAGTGTTGATGTTGTGCTCGGTCGCGTGGTCGCGGTCCTTGTAGACGGCGCTCAGTACGTCGTCCGCCGCGAGGTCCGTCTTGAACTTCGCGACGTCGAGGCCGATCTTCTTCGCGGCGGCCTCGAAAACTTCGTCCGTCAGCGGCTCGCTCTTCTGGTCGAACAGCTCGGCGTACATCTCCCAGAACTTGCCCTGTTTCGCGGCGGATTCCAGCGCGGTCGCGGCGGGGACGGCGCGCGGGTGCATCTCCAGGGGCAGGTGGTAGAACGCGAACTTCGTCGGGAGCTTCTTTTCGATGTCCTTTACGGTATCGGCGTAAGCCCGCCGACAGTTCGGGCACTCCAGGTCCGCGAACTCGACAATGGTGAGCGCGGCGTTCTTGTCGCCCTTGGTATGCCGCGCCTCGGCGTACAGTTCGTCCACCAGCGCCGCGGTGAGGGCGGTCGGGGTGGGCGCGGCC
>DATLHN010000532.1:0-3195 GCA_035539875.1 Armatimonadaceae bacterium | reverse complement strand
CAACAAGGAGGTCGCGGCCCAGCTCTCCCTCTCGGTGAAGACGGTGGAGACGTACAAGGCGCGCTCGATGGAGAAGCTCCGCCTGAACAGCCGCGTGGACATCGTCCGCTACGCCCGCGACGAGGGCTGGCTGGACCGGCTCTAAAGCCCATCACAAGACGGCGCGGCCCCATCGGAGCATACGCTTGGTGGGGTCGAGGTACTTGGCGGGGCGCGGCGGGGTCGTCGTTCCCATTCGAGAACTGGTTAGTGCCGCAGTTCGCGACGCCCGCCTGCCTCACGCCACGCGCTAGCGGTTCAGCTTCAGCCGGACGTACGCGCCGACCAGCACCGCGGCCGGGTAAAGGACCTCCTCCTCGCTCCGGGCGTGCTGTTTTAGCTTGTCGGCGAGTTGCCGGGCCTGAGGTTTGTTCTCCTCCTTCGCCGCCGCGCCGAGCGCGTCCAGCGCAACGACGATCTCTCCGTGCTCCTTGAGCATGGACGGCAGCTCCTTTTCGAGCCTGTCGGTGGTCTCCAGTATCCCGGCCATCTCCGGGCGGACCGTCCGGGCGGCGAGCGCGGGCAGGAGGCTGAGCGGGGGCATCGCGAGCTCCTCCTCCTTGGCGAAGTGCGGGTCCAGGACCTTTGCGACGGTGTGTGCCGCTTCTCCGGTCTTGCCGCCCGCCTCCGTGGCGCGGACAAGCTCCTGGTGCAGTTCGTCGTGTTCCGCCTTCAGAGACGCGGGGATCCGCGCCTGCGCGCGCTTCCCCGCCGCGCCCTTCGGGTCCTGGGGTTCGGCGGCGGACGCGAGCAGGCGGGAAAGGGCGGTCAGACCGGCGGTGGCAGCCACGGCATGAATGGCCTGGCGGCGGTGGATTCGTCGTTTCATGGCGGGCACTCCCATAGCCACGGTCGCACGAACGAGCACGCCCGCGAGCGTGGGCGCGCGCCCTGTGAGGGGCTGGGTTTGTAGTACCCTGATCCAATCCGTCTCAAAGGAGCCTGCGGGCAACGCGACGCGATGGTCAGGAGGTTTCGCCCGCCGCGGCCCAACGCGCGACCGCCGCCCGGAGCCAGTCCGGCGCGTGGTCCATCGGCGGCTGCGGCTCGGTCCGCCCCATCTCGGCCGCCCGGCGGCGCTGCTCCGCGAGCGGCGGAACGTCCCGGGCGGCCCGTTCTTCGTCCGTCACGGCCGGGTCCGTGTCCCACACGCGGTAGCCGACGCCGTCGGGCACGATCTGGGTGCCGTAACGCTGGGGCAGCCCGCGGTACATGCACCAGCGGTCGTGGGCGGCGGCGGAGAGCCAGCGCGCGGGGCCGTGGCCCCCGGCCGCGGCCCGCTCGGCCAGGTGGACGCCCCGCTCGGCCTCTTCGATGGTGTCCCCGTGGTTGAACAGCCAGGCGGCGCGGTAAAGGTCCTCGGGAGTCAGGCCGTCCTCGCCGCACTCCGCCAGGATCGCGCGGGCCCGCGCCCGGCGCGCGGCGTCGCGCTCCCGCATCGCCGCGTACTCCGCCGTACCTGCCGTCAGGCCCCGCGCGTGGTCGCGCCGGTCCGCCTCGTACAGCTCCCGCAGTTCGTCGTACCTCACGCGCGATTTTTCGCCGGGCGCGCCGCGACGACCTCCGGGCGGAGACCGGCGCGGCGCGGCACGGCGCGGGCGCGCGCCCCGCGGGCTACTCGGCGGGGATGGGGTCGGTCGTCCAGGTGGTGGTGCCGCTGACGGCGTTGTAGCTGTAGCCGGGGAACTGCGGGTACGAGCCGTTGCCGCCCTTGGTCAGCTTCGCGTGACCGTCGCAGTACAGGAAGTTGCTGCCCCCGTGGTGGCGCCAGTCCTGGTCGGACGCGCCGTTGCGCCGGAGCTGGTCCCCGACGTTCTCCGCCACCGAGCAGGCGATCCAGTGGGCGCCTCCGTTGTTGTAGCATCCGGTACGCTCCGTGAGGAGGATCGTCTTCGAGGGCGCGGGGATCGCGGCGTCGGGGCGGCCCGGTTCGCTGATGTTGCGGGGCATGGTGTACGAGCGCTGCACCGTCGCGCCCCCGTACGCGCCGACGGTCACCTCTTGGGAGTAGACGTCGCTCGGACACGCGAGGATCTGCGAACTCTTCACGTACGGCTGGAGCGCGACGTCCCAGGTCGCCTGCGTGCCGTTCACGCCGTAGCCGAAAACCCAGTCGGGCAGCGTCTCGTCGTAGTCCTGCGTGTACTGCGCGAACGCCAGGCCGAGCTGCTTGAGGTTGGAGAGGCACGAAGTCTGCCGGGCCTTCTCCCTCGCCTGCGCGAAAACCGGGAACAGGATCGCGGCTAGAATGGCGATGATCGCGATGACGACGAGCAACTCGATCAGCGTGAAACCGGCGGACCGGCGGGGCGGGTTCTGCGTGTGGACATTCGGGCGGCGCATGCTCTTTACTCCTAACGCCGAGGTCGCCGCGGCGGGCGGCGCTCCTCGGCATCCTCTGTTTAATGATCGCTTAAGCGACCTACCATCATGTTAGCGCGACTTCCTGAAGAAGTTCTGAAGCCGCCTGCCGGACACGACGGGGCACCTCCACGATTTGCACGTTGCGTGCCAGGCGAGCAGGCGAGGCCGTTGTTCAGTCCCGTTCGTCACCGAGCGGGCACCCGGCCGCGTACCACGCGCCGAAGTCACCGGCGACGTCCCGGGCCGCGTCGGGCGTCATGGCCCCGGCGTCCACGACCGACACCGCGCCCGTTTCGAGGCTCAGCAGGAACTGCTTCCCGCCGCCGTCGTCGCCGACGGTGACGTAGCCGACGCAGTACGCCTTCGTCTCGAACGTCTCGTTGCGCTCCACGAAGACATCGCGTCCGTAGAGCAGCACCCGGTCGCCGACCGGCATCTCCACCGCTGCCGTCTCCAGGAACGACCGGTACGGCTCGGGCAGCCGCCGCCCGACCCATTGCTCCACCCCCTCCGTGAGCAGCATTGCCCCTCCTCCCCCGTCTGCGCGGGCGAACGAACGCCGGGCGGCGCGGTCCCGGGGATAGTCCCTGGACCGCGCCGCCCGTTTAATAGAATCGCGTCCGCCGCGTCAGAACTTCAGCTTGGTGGGGTCGAAGCACTTGCCCGCCCCGACAAGCGGCTCGTTCGCCAGCGGCGTGCATCCGGCAGTCGGGCAGTCCGACCAGGCGATCATCCACGGGGCGACGTTGTCGCCGTAGCGCTCCAGGAGCTTCTTGTAGTCGATGCTCTTGG
>DATLHN010000531.1:0-3859 GCA_035539875.1 Armatimonadaceae bacterium | reverse complement strand
AGGACGCCCTGGACCATGGTCGAGATCGACATGGCCCACCACGCGCCGGTCGTGCCGAACGTGCTCAGCATCCACCACGCCAGCGGCAGGCGGACCAGCACCATGGAAAAGAGGGTCGCGGCAGTGGGGCTGATCGTCTCGCCCGCGCCCTGCAACCCGCCCGTCAGGACCATCCCCAGGGCCAGGAACGGCTCCGAGAAGGCGGCGATGCGCAGGTAGGCGACCACCAGCGCCACGGTGGCGCTCACCTGGGCCGCGCGCTCGGCGCTTTCGCCCGGCAGGTGCGGCACGAACAGGTTCGCGAACGGTTCCGCGAGGGCGTAGAACACTACGCCCATCACCGTCATGACCGCGACCGCCTGCCAGGTCGCCGCCCACGCGCCCGCGTTCGCCCGCTCCACCTGCTTCGCGCCGAGGTTCTGGCCCACGAACGCCGAGGCGGCGATGGAGTAGCCGAAGCCGGGCATGAAGGCGATGGACTCCGCGACGAGGCCGATGCCGAGCGCCGCCACGGCGGCGTCGCCCGCGCCCGAGTGCGCGAGAAGACCCTGGAAGGCGAGCATCGAGCCGACGCGCACGAACTGCTGCACGGAAGCGGGCAGCCCGATGCGCCCGATGCGCTTCGCCAAGTCCCGCTCCAGGCGGGGACTACGCGGCGTGTTGCGCAGCAGCGACTGGCGCAGGAAGACCAGGTAGAGGACGGTCGCCACGACCTGCGAGATGACCAGCGCGACCGCGCCGCCGGGGAGGCCCATATCCGGGAAGCCGAACTTGCCGAAGATGAGCAGGTAGTTGAAGACGACGTGGACCACGTTCGCCCCGAGCGAGACCCAGAACGGCCGCACGGTGTCGCCGAGGCCGCGGAACGCGCCGTTTAGGATCAGCATCAGGAAGAGCGTCGGCAGGCCGAGCACGCTGATGCCGAGGTAGCGGGCGGCAAGGTCGCGCGCCGACTCGTCCAAACCCATCGCGGCGAGGATCGGGAAGCGCAGGAACCACATCGGCAGCCCGATGGCGAGCGCGATCAGCGCGCCGAGGATCAGCGACTGCTGGGTCGCCTTCTCCGCCTGCTTGAGGTCGCCCTCGCCGATGGAGCGCGCCACGAGCGCCGTCGTGCCGACCGAGACCGCCATCGCCGCGGCCATGAGCGCGAACATCAGCGAGTTCGAGATCGTGATCGCCGCCTGCGCCTCGGGCCCGGACTCCAGGCGGCCGATGAAGAACCGGTCCAGGAACTGGTTCGTCGTCTGGAGGAGCATGGTCGCGACCGACGGGAAGGCGACCGACAGTATGGCCCGGTGGACGTTCCCCTGGAGGATGTCGGCGCGAACTCGTCTCTCCTCGCGCGTCGTATCCATCTCCGGCATAGCTGCGGCCTGCTGTCGCTCCTCGCGCGGCATCTCCTCGTCCGGGCTCAGGGGGCGTGCCGGCGGGGCCGGAGGGGCGCTGCCGGGGTCCAATCGTCTGTTCGCTCGCATCAAAAGGGAATGGTCCTGTCCGACGCGCCACGCCGCACGCCGTCACATAGGACAGCGTGCGGCGTCGCGGGTTCCCCCGGCGGGAAAGTTATTCCGGTTTCCAGCGGTACGCGTGCGAGAAAAGGCGCGACTTCGCGATGACCTTGCCGTCCTGCTTGACAACGCGGTAGAGCTGCGCGTTGATCTTGCCCGGGCCGAGCCGCTGTACGTTCGGGCGCAGCGATATCTGCTCGCCCGGCGTCTTCTTGCCGAAGAAAGTGGCCGCCAGCGTCGTCCCGTCGAACGTGTAGGTAATGTAGACGGGCGCACCGGTCGTGTTGGTGAACTTCAGGTCCTTGCTGCCATAAGCGACCGTGGCGTCGCGGCCGAGCGGCAGGTAGGAGACCGGCCGCGAGTGCGGGTTCACCTCGTCGATCTTCAGCCCGGCCAGGGCCGCCGCGTTGAAGAGCGTCCCCGTCACCTGCGAGACGCCGCCCCCGAGGCCCGGCACCTTCTCGGCGTCCACGAACACCGGCGCGGCCTGGAAACCGCTCGCCCGGGTCCGCTTGCCCACGGCCTGGTTGAGCGAGAAGGTCTCGCCCGGGCTCAGGACGGTGCCGTCGATCCTCTGGACCGAAAGCGAGATGTTGGCGTCCCGGTTCTGGCTGCCGCTGGCGGTCGTCTTGAAAGACGCGAGGACGCCGTTGATGCCCTTGAGCATCTCCGTGCTGACCCTCGGCGGCGTCTTCTTCAGGGTGACCCGCCACCGGGTCGTTCCGGCGTCCTTCTCGATGGCGCGCGCGAAGAGTTCGGCGGTCGTCGGGACGTTCAGCGCGCGGGCGTGCCGCCCCGGGGAGAGGTGGAACTGGCCCTTGTAGGTGTAGGGCTTGGCGTCCACCGGGGCCGCCTTGAACGCCGGGGCGGCTTTCGCCAGTGCCTGTTTGAGCCGGGCGCGGTCCGCCCTGAGGCGCACCGGCGAGAGCGAGACCACTTTCAGGCCGAGCTCGCCGCGCGTCCGCTTCGCGGTCTTGACGCCGTCGGTGAAGACCACGGGTACGGCGAGCTTCTGCTTGACCGCCGCGGCGTCGAGAGCGGCCGACTTCTGCCGCGCGGGCTGCTTCTTCTCGGCCGCTTTCGCAGCCGCTGCCTCCTGGGCGCGGGCGACGGGATGGGATAACAACAACGCGGCGGCCAGGGCCGCCGCGAACGGGTATCGAGTGTGGACCGAATATCTCATGACTGGCAGGTAACCTCCGTCCCGTTTGTACCACCGGGCCGGGGCGCGGGAAACGCCCGGTGGTACAAACGGGACGGAAGCCGCTATTCCGCCAGCAGGGCGCGGAGGGCGCCGACGAGCGCGTAGACGTTACGCGCCTCGGACCCGTGGCCCATCAGGCCGACGCGCCATATCTTCCCCTTGAAGTCGCCGAAGCCGCCGCCGATCTCGATGCCGTACTCGGCGAGCAGGCGCGTCCGCACCGCCGCCTCGGCGTCGCCGTGCAGCGATTCGGGGAGAAGCACGGTGTTCAGGGTGGGCAGGCGGTGCGCCTCCGGGGCGAGCGGCGTGAGGCCCTTGCCAAGCGCGGCCAGCTCCCGCCACAGGAGCGCCGCGTTCTTACGGTGCCGCTCCCAGCGCGCCTCCAGCGTCTCCTCGGCGATCAGGCGCAGCGTCTCGATCAGGCCGTAGTACGCGTTCACCGGGACCGTGTGGTGGTAGGTCGCGGGCCGCTGGTGCCAGTAGCCGTCCAGCAGCTTGGCGTCCTGGAACCAGTGGGCGAGCGGTGCCTTGCGCGCCTGTACCTTCTCCCAGGCGCGGGCCGAGAGGGTGACCGGGGCGAGACCGGGGGGTGCGCCCACGCACTTCTGGGTCGCGGAGTAGCAGGCGTCCACGTCCCAGTCGTCGACGCGGACGGGGATCCCGCCGAGTGAGGTGACCGCGTCCATGACGAAGAGCGCGCCCCGGTCCCGAGCAACCTTCGCCACCCCGGCGCAGTCCGACTCGACGCCGGTGGAGGTTTCCGCGTGGACGCACCCGACGAGCGCGACCGGGCCGCCGACCGCGTCACACGCCTCGGCGACGCGCGCCGGGTCCACCGGCTGACCCCACGGGAAGTCGACCCGCACGACGTTCGCGCCGAGCCGACCGGCGATGTCGGCCATGCGGACGCCGAAGAAGCCGTTGACGGCGATCACCGCGGTCTCGCCCGGTTCGAGCAGGTTCGCCAGGCAGAACTCCATGCCCGCCATGCCGGTGCCGGTGAGCGCGAGCGTGTACGGGTTCTCGGTTTGGAACAGGTGGCGCAGGCCGGCCTGCATCTCGGCGAGCATGGCGAACAGCTCGGGGTCGAGGTAGCCGATGGGCGGGCGGCTCATCGCGGCGAGGACCCGCGGGGGGACGGGGG
>DATLHN010000530.1:0-3608 GCA_035539875.1 Armatimonadaceae bacterium | reverse complement strand
AGCATCATGGCCCGCGCGGATTCACCCGCTGGCGCTATGCTGCTTCCCGCCGAACCGCGTCTCCAGGTCACTGCCCGCGTTGCCCTCGATGGACCACTCGAAGACGACGTCGCGCACGCCCGGGCGCTGCTTCAGCACCTTGAAGAGCGTGTGGACCTCTCCCGAGAACTCGCTCTCGTGGCCGCGCACCGGCCGGACGCGGCCGTACAGGTGGATGACGCCGTGGGCCGCGCCGACCTGTGTCTCGCTCGTGTCCAGGTGGTGACGGGCCAGCTCCCGTCGTACCGACCGGACCATCTCAACGTCTGCAACCTGCATCTCGTTCGAATCCTTCCTTTGGACGAACCGTGACGACTGCGACGAGGAAACGGGCGCGCCGGCGGGGACGCGCTCAATCGGTTTGACGTTTCGATGCGGTAAATGGTTTGCCCGAGGATCGCTTTTTTTACGGCGCTGCGGCGCGGCGCAGCGCGAGTGTGACGACGCCCTCTTCCACCGGCTGCCCGGCGAGGTGACGGTCGAGGCAGGCGTAGAGCGTGCGGACGATCTCCGCCGGGTCCGCTTCGATGCGCACCAGGTCCGGCTCGTACCCGAAGAGGATCGGCGAGCCGTGGTTCGCGTGGGTGGCGATGCGGACGTCGCGGCCCGCCCGCAGGTCGAGGTGCGCCAGCGCCGCCAGCACCCCTGAGGTCATCATGTCGTCGGTGACGACGATGCCGTCCGGGCGCGCGCCGTTCGCCCCGCCTTCGCCGAACACCTCCGTCGCCAGACGGTAGCCCTGCTCCTGGTGTGTCTGCGTCGTCGGCGTCTCCTCCCGGATCAGGTCGAGCGGCTGGCGCACCAGAGCTTCGTCGAACGTCCGGCCGTGCGCGGCCAGCGCCTCGCGGAAGGCCGCCGTCTCCTCCAGCGCCCGCGCGATATCCGGGGCGACCTGCCGGTAGGGCGTCACCGGCCGCCACAGGCCGATGCGGGTGCAGCCCTGCTCCGCCAGCGCCGCCACGCCCTCGCGCACCACGTCCCGCCCGTCGTTGGCGACCATCGGGCGGCCCGCGCCCGCGAAGCCGACCACGGGCACCCCGGCGCGCTCCAGGTAGTCGGCCGCCGCCTCCTGGAGCCCGATGGCTATGGCGGCGTGGACCTGGCCCGCCGCGACCTGCCGCGCCAGCATGTCCGGCAGGGGGTAGTCCGCCGCGCGCTCGGTCGTCACCAGGTTGAAGAGGAACGTCTCGTCGCGCGTCTCCGTGCGCGCCTGCGCCTCGCGCGCCAGCCCGCCCCAGAGCATGCTCCAGAACGGCGAAAGGCCGGGCGTCAGGAAGAAGGTCGCGTCCAGAAGCACCGCGACGGTCTTGCGGTTCAGGCGCGGCGAGACGAAGATGCCGACCCCGTGCCGCCGGTACAGGACGTTCTGCGCCTCCAGCTCGTTCAGCGCGTTGTCCAGCGTCGCCATGCCGACCCCGAGCGCCCCGCGGATCTCGCGCGTCGTGGGCATCTTCTCGTCGGGGCCGCGCTCGTAGGCGATCTGCCGGAGCATCTCCGTGACCGCCTCGACCTTATCGCCGGTGCCTTCTAGTTTTCGCGGGGGAAACATCGTCGCCTCGGTAGACTGCTGCTGCTCTGAGCATCGAAAACGGTACCACGGCGCGCGTCCGCTGTCAACGCCGGGCAGGGCGTTGCCGCGCCGACGCCGAAAGGGAGGGCGGGAGGATAGCCGCGTGAATCTCGAAGCGTTCAAACTGACCCTCGACCAGGCCGGACCGCCGCTGGTGTCGCTGCCGCTGAAAGCCCTCTGGCACGACGCGAAGGGCGACTGGACCGGGGCCCACGACCTTTTGCAGGACGACAACACGAACGAGGGGGCGTGGGTCCACGCCTACCTGCACCGCAAGGAGGGCGACGCCTCGAACGCCGCCTACTGGTACCGGCGCGCGGGCAAGCCCGTCGCCTCCGGCACGCTGGAGGACGAGTGGGACGCCATGGCGGAGGAACTGCTGATCGGGCAGCAGTAGCGGCTCAATCCGGCAGGTAGCCGTAGAGCCGGGCGGAGCCGTGGACCATCGCGGGGGGCGCGTAGGGCGTCGTGCCGGGCACCTTGGGGACCGCCAACTCCAGGATCAGGTTCAGCTCCTTGCCGCGCACGACCTCGGCGCGGTAGACGTCCACCGGGATGCCCGAGGCCTCGTCGGTGCGGTGCGACAGGACGCGCCCGATGACCGCGTGGTCGTTGGCGAACTCCCCGGCGGGCACCAGGCGCACCAGGTCGGGCGTGATCTCGACCTTGTCGTAGTCCTTGATCTGGTCGCGCATCGTCTCGACGCCGCCGGGGGCGAGGCTGGATAGGGCGTACAGGGCGATGTCGGCGTCCGCGCCGACCGCGCCCTGCCACGCCGCGGCCTTGTCGGCGAAGTCCACCGCGCAGAAGGTCACCCGCTTGCGCCCGAGCATCGTCTCCACCAGCCAGACGCCCTGCCCCGGGTCGCGGTAGACGCGCTTCACCGTCGCCGTGATCCGCTGCTGCGTCTCCAGGTCGGGCAGGGGCGCGTCCGGCTCGACGCGCGCGAAGGCGCGCCGCCGCCGCACGCCGCGCACGACCAGCACGAACGCGCCGATCAGAACGACGAGCAGCAGCCCTTCCAGGACGCCGGGCGGAAGAAGGCCGTTCAGCATACGCTTATTGTACCGACTTCACTCGCCTTCGGAGCGGTGGCGCACGAACCGGAACCCGCCCCCCGGGCGGGCCTCCATCACGTGCCCGCGCCAGACGATGCGCTGGTGCGGCCACAGAAGCGCGGCCACCATCTGCACGGGAAACGCCAGCAGCACGGGCGGCGTCAGTAGCAGGCCCCACGCGGGCGTCGCGCCGCCGAGGTAGGCCCGGTCCCGCCACGCGATCAGCGCGAGGTCGAGCGCAAAGAACGCTCCCGCCGCGAGCCACGCGGGAGGCGCGCCCGCGGCGAGCAGAGCGAGCAGGAGCAGCACGAGCGGCAGGACGTTGCCGACGACGCCCAGGCCGAGCGCGACGGCGCGCTCGCGCGGGGCGACGTGCCGCAGCACCGACTCGCGCGGGAACGTGAACCAGCGGCGCAGGAGGCTAGCGTAGTGGGCCGCGCCGCCGACGTGGGTCCGCACGGCGTGTCTCAGCGGGGTCTGCGCCAGCCGGTAGCCGCGGTCCCGGAACCGCTTCGCGACCGCGAAATCGTCGGCCAGCGTTCCTTCGAGTCCCGCGAACCCGCCCACCGCTTCCAGCGCCTCCCGGCGCGTCGCGTAGAACATTCCGTTGATCGTGAACGGCTCGGTCAGCGCGGTGTAGGGGACGTACGTCGCCAGACTCGTGGCGTTCACGAAGATCGACACCAGCGACGACCAGGCGTTCGCGAAGTGGGCGTAGTAGGGCAGGCCGAAGGCGACGCCGACGCCAGGCAGATCGAGATACGGCAGGCACGCCTCCAGGCCGCCGTCCGGTAGGACCGTGTCGTCGTCGAGCACGCACAGAATGTCGCCGCGCGCCGCCCGCGCGCCCGCGATCAGCTTCACGGTCTTGGGATTCTCGCCCGCACCCGGCCGCGGCAGGGCGAGGATCGTGACCCCCGCCGCCGGGTGCCGGGCGGCGG
>DATLHN010000529.1:0-2694 GCA_035539875.1 Armatimonadaceae bacterium | reverse complement strand
CGAGAGCAGGCGGTGCGCGTTCTTCATGCCGGACTCGTGGTTGTACTCGCCGTCGACCCGGTACGCCGCCGGGAGGGCGACCCCCGCCCCGGACAGCGCGGCGCGAAACGCGTCGTCCCGCTCGATGACGTTCGTCTGGTCGATGTTGCCCATGAGGTGCGCGATCCGCGTGTGTCCGAGTGATAGCAGGTGCTCGACGGCGAGGCGGACGCCGCGCCGGTTGTCGATGTCCACCCAGGGCACGCCCGGTTCGCCGCTCGGCGCGGAGACCACGACCAGCGGGACGCCCAGCCCGGCGAGCCCCGGCACCAGATCGGACCCCAGCACGGGCGCGAAGATCAGCACGCCGTCCACCCGTCCGTTGCGGAACGCCGCCGCGTCCCGCTCAGCGTCGCGCCAAGGCGTCGTGTACAGGCTGACGATGTATTCCAGCTCCGTGGCGGCGTCGAGCACTCCCTGGAGCACGGCGGAGGTGTACGGGTTGACGAGGTTCAGTCCGGTCAGGTTTGTGCCGAAGACCACCCCTACCGAGTGGGTGCGGCGCGACACCAGGGCGCGGGCGTTGGCGTTGGGGGTGTAGTTGAGGGCGCGGGCCGCTTCGAGCACGCGTCGGCGCGACTCCGCGCTCACCGGGCGGCTGCCCTTGTTGAGCACCATGGAGACGGTGGTGATGGACACCCCGCTCTGGCGGGCTACGTCGTGTATCGTTGACATCTTCTGCGATGACCGTTCCGGCCCCGTGCCGACTTTCGCAAAGCGTTTTGCGATGCCGACACCGTACCACAAAACGTTTTGCGCGTCAAGCAATAGACAACAGGATTAACGGTCTCGCCAACAGGACCGCACAGGGCGATCGGCGAATCCAACGTCCGTGCGCAATCCGTGGTGCGATTTATTCCGGCGACGCGGCATACCTCGCCAGTGTCCGAACATCGGCGCGGGTTATTGACACGGGTGCCGGACCCGGATCGGGCCTCATTACCGACTGGCTAAGGGGCGGGTATGAATCAAGGAAAATTGCAGCCGGTGTCGGTTCCCTGGGCGGTATCGCCGTCCGTAGCGGGTCTCGTTCTTGAGTTAGCGGAACTCGGGTACACGGTCGTCTCCTTCAACGTGATGATTCCGCCCGAAATCGCGACCGAAGAATCGTCGGTTGAGAATCCACGCGTCGCGATGACTTTACGGGGCGGTCTTTGCGTAAGGACGCATATCGCCTTTCCAGGCGACGATATTACGGGCGCGGACTGGTTTGAACCGGACGACCGTGTCGGCGTTTCCGATACGACAGCCCACGACGTCGAGATGGAACGGTGGTTGAAAACGAAACGTGCGCCGCGGCCCGGTGTTTACGAGGTTGTTGGTTCCCAGTGGCTCGTATCGGAGGGGATGGACAGATTCGATTTGCGTCACGTCGTCATTGAAGCAACGGAAATCTGGGTGGAGGTCCTGTGCAAGGACTGGTCCTGGGAATGGATATAGAACGGGGTAAGTGAAGGGACTTCCCACCGCGTTCGAAGCGGCGTAGCGGGCGAAGTTGCCGTTGACCGCCGCGTGCGCCGACCCGGTGACCCCCATCGCGGTCCTCGCGACGAGCCTTTCGGCGTTCCTTCGCGTGTTCGCGGGCAGCTACTGCGCGCGGCGCTTCCGCTGAGCCGAGGACGGCACGCATCGCCCCGCCGCCCGGCGGCAACAGAGACGCTCGGAAAGAACTTCCCGGCGCGAGCGCAACTTTCCGGCGACCGAACAGTCTCACCATTGAGACTATAACCCGCCGTGACATCCATGCCTACAACCGCGACTTCCACCACCTCTAACGCCGACCTCATCACGCACCCGGTCCGCGCCCGCGTCCTCGTCGCGCTCATGGGGCGCGCGCTGACGACAGCGCAGATCGCCCGGCTCCTGCCCGACGTCCCGCGCGCCTCGCTCTACCGGCAGGTACGGCGACTGCACGAGGGCGGGATGCTGGAGGTGGTGCGCGAGACGCCGGTGCGCGGGACGGTGGAGAAGGTCTACGCCGTGCGCCGCGACGCCGGGGGAATCTCGCCGGAAGAGTCCGCGGCGGCCTCGCCCGCCGACCACCTGCGCACCTTCGCCACCTTCCTCGACACGATGGCGACCGCCTACCGCGCCTACCTCGGAGGGGGCAGGCCGGTGGACCTCCCGTCGCAGGTGACGATGTTCGCGACCCCGATCTACGCCGACGACGCGCAATACGAGCGGTTCCGCGAGGGCTTGCGCCGCCTCCTCGACAGTTATCCAAGCACCGAGCCGTCACCCGGTACGGGCAGCGCCTCGCGCCGCATCGTCTGGGTCGTCTCGGTCCCGGACCCCGCCGACCCGGGCACCCCGTAACGAACAAGGAGAACACCATGACCACGAATCGACGAAACACGCTGCTCGCCGCCTCCGCCCTCGCGCTCCTGCTCTTCGCGACCGCCGCGGCGGTCGCGAAGGCCGACCCGATCGACGACTACCTGCGCGGCGAGATGGCCCGCAACCACATCCCGGCCGTATCGGTCGCGGTGGTGCGCGACGGCAGGATCGTCAAGCTGAAGGCGTACGGGAAGGCCAACCTGGAGTGGGACGCGGCCGCGACGCCGGAAACGGCGTTCCCCCTCGCCTCGGCGACCAAGCCGCTGACGGCCACCGCCCTCATGCTGCTCGTGCAGGACGGCAAACTCTCCCTGGACG
>DATLHN010000528.1:0-2222 GCA_035539875.1 Armatimonadaceae bacterium | reverse complement strand
CCCCGGCCCGGCGCGCCCGCGTGCGCGTCGATGCTCAGCCCGTCGCCGAGGGCGACGTAGTAGGTAGAGCGGGGCCGGGGGGCGGCCATGGTGAGGCGCATTACCCCTCCCCCCTTCCGCCTCCCCCCGGAAGGGGGGAGGGGTCGCAGTCTCCTGCCACGTACAGCGGGTGCCGGGGCTGTCCGGACGCGGTGACGCCGAGGCAGAGGGTGCCGTCGGGGAGGCGCGCGCGCACGGCTTCGGCGCGACCGAGGAGTAGGCCGTGATTGCCCCAGCCCGCGGCGACGGCGTCGGCCCGCTCGACCGCCTCCGTAAGCCACCGGTCGTTTTCCGGGCCCACGGGGTCGGCCGCGGCCCGGAGGGCGGCTGGCGACGGCGACCGCAGGGCGAACAGGTTGACGACTTCGAGGGAGCCGAAGCCCCAGCGGCGGGCGAAGCCGAGGCAGCGGCGCAGGGTCGGGTCGTCGCGGGTCGCGTCGGCGGTGGAGGGGTTCAGGAGGACGAAGGCGAGCCGCGGCGCGTCCGGCTCCCAGACGCGCCAGAGCCGGTAGCGGTACGGCCCGACGAGGAGCGCGCCGGACGCGCCGTCCCGGGGGTCGGGCTGCACCAGCACCTACCGGGCGTCCAGGGGCTTGTCCCCGTCGTCCAGGGGCTTGTCTTTGTCCTTCAGCCGCTCGTCCAGATAGTCGGCGGCCTCGGAGAGCGTCTTGCCCGCGACAAGCGAGCGGGCGACGCTGCTCATGGCGACCTCCGCAAGCGGTATGCCCGCGTGGTCCAGCGCGTCGATGGCTTCTCGGATGGCCGCGTGGTCCTCCGCGCTGCCACGGGCCTCCTTGAGCGCCGCGAGCGCGGCCGTGACGGCGGCGCGATCGGCCTCCGAGAGATGCTCGCCGTGGCCCGCGAGAAGCTTTTCCGCGCCGCGGATGGCCGCGTCGGCCTCGTTGCGCATGTCGGCGAGCATCCGCACCTTGAAGTCGTCGTCGGCGTGCTGGAACGACTCGCGCACCATCCGACGCACCTCGCCCTCGCCAAGGCCGTACGTCGGTTTGACGCGCACCTCGGTCCGGACCCCAGAGCGGACCTCTTGGGCGTCTACCTGGAGGATGCCGTTGGCGTCCAGCAGGAACGTCACCTCGACCTTCGGGATGCCCGCGGGCATGGGCGGGATGTCGCGCAGTTCCAGTCGCGCGAGGGAGCGGCAGTCCTTCGCCATCTCGCGCTCGCCCTGGACGACGTGCAGGAGGACGGCGGTCTGGCCGTCCACGCTGGTGGTGAATTCCTCCTTCGCGGTCGCGGGGATGCGCGTGTTGCGGAAGATGAGCTTCTCGACCGCCCCGCCCATCGTCTCCAGGCCGAGCGAGAGCGGCGTCACGTCGAGCAGGAGAAGGTCGCTGCGGTTGCCGCCCAGGATGTCGGCCTGCACGGCCGCGCCGAGCGCCACGACCTCGTCGGGGTCCAGGTTCGTGTGGGGGGTCCGTCCGAAAAGTTCCTGCACCGCGCGGCGGACAGCCGGGACCCGCGTCGAGCCACCGACGAGAACGACCTCGTCGATCTGCTCGGGCGTGAGGCCCGCGTCCGCGAGCGCACGTCGGCAGGGGTCGAGCGTCCGCTCGATCAGCGGAGCGATCAATTCCTCTAGCTCCTGCCGGTGCACGGTGCGCAGGAACGTTTCGCGGTCGGGCAGTTCCAGTTCGATGACGGCGGCGTCCTGGTCGGAGAGGCGTCGCTTGGCGGCCTCCGCCGCGATGCGGAACCGGGAGCGAACCTGCGCGTCCGTTTCGGAGTCCAGCCCCGCCTCCTCCAGAAGCATGCGGACCAGCACCTCGTCGAAGTCGTCGCCGCCGAGGTGGGTGTCGCCCCCGGTGGAGAGTACCTCGAACAGGCCGTCTTCGAGGCGCAGGAGCGAGATGTCGAAGGTGCCCCCGCCCAGGTCGTAAACGGCGATGGTCGCCGCCTGCCGGTTCTGGAGGCCATAGGCAAGGCTCGCCGCGGTGGGCTCGTTTACGATGCGCAGGACTTCGAGCCCGGCGATCTGCCCGGCGTCCTTGGTCGCCTGCCGCTGCGCGTCGTTGAAGTAGGCGGGCACCGTGATGACCGCCTGCATCACCGGCTGGCCGAGGCGCTTCTCGGCGCGCTCCTTGAGGGCGCGCAGGACGTGCGCCGCGACCTCGGGCGCGGTGACACTCCGCCCGCCGCCGAGTTCGATGGCGGCGATGTCCTCG
>DATLHN010000527.1:0-17754 GCA_035539875.1 Armatimonadaceae bacterium | reverse complement strand
GCGAAGTAGTCGTCGGAGAAGCCGAGGGCGACCGCGGCGGCTTCCTGGAGCGGTGCCGCCGCGCCGACGGTGAGGAAGTCGTGGACCTTGCGAATGGCGGAGGTCGCCTCCGGGGGCGCGATCAGCCAGCCGATGCGCCAGCCGGTCGCGCTGAACGTCTTGGACAGACCGCTGATCGTGATCGTGCGCTCGCGCAGGCCGGGGACGTCGGCCGGGCGGACGTGGCGCTCGCCGTCGTAGGTCAGGTGCTCGTATATTTCGTCGGTGAGCACGGCGACGTCCCACCGCTCGCAGAGCGCGGCGATCTGCTCCAGCTCCGCCCGGCCGAAGACCTTGCCGGTCGGGTTGTGCGGCGTGTTGACGATGATCGCGCGGGTGCGGTCGTTGAACGCGGCGGCCAGTTCTTCGGGGTCGAAGGTCCATTCCGGGGCGTGCAGCGTGACGAAGCGCGGGGTCGCGCCGGAAAGGACGGCGTCCGGGCCGTAGTTCTCGTAGAACGGCTCGAAGACGATCACCTCGTCGCCGGGGTCGGTGACGGCCAGGAGCGCCGCGAGCATCGCCTCGGTCGCGCCGCAGGTGACCGTGATCTCGGTCGCGGGGTCGGGGCGGACGCCGTAGAAGCGCGCGGTGTTTTCGGCGATGGCCTCGCGCAGGGCGGGCGCGCCCCAGGTGACCGCGTACTGGTTGACGTCGCCCATGATCGCGCGGCAGGCGGCCTCCTTCATCGCCTCCGGCGCGGCGAAGTCCGGGAAGCCCTGGGCGAGGTTGACGGCGGGAAGGTCGGGGCGGCGGCGCTGCCGGTCGAGGAAGAGGCGGGTCATCTCGCGGATGACGGACTCTTCGAAGCGGGCGGCCTTGAGCGACGGTCGGAGGGCGCGGGCGGCATCAGGGGACATGGCGTGCGTGTGGGTCTTTCTCGGCGGGGCGTTCTCGCGGATAGTATACAGCGCGGCCCGAGACTCCCCTCCCCGCGCCGTACAGGCGAAACGGACGAACCGCGCGAGCCGTCAAAGCACGCGTAATGGAAATCCCGTGAAGGCAGCCATTATGGGAAGATTCACCCGCCGCGCGCTCGTCGTGGCGATTCTGGCGGCGATATTGACGCTCGGGAGCGACGACGCGCGGGCGCAGTCCACGCCCGTAACGACCGAAAGCGCGGCCGGGGCGCGGGTCGAGAGACTGTTGACGGCGCTGGGAGTCCCCGGGCCGCTGCGTCGCCTGCGGGTGCAGGGGGACGGCTCCCTCCGGCCGGACGGGACGGTGCGGCATTGGGAGGTGTCGGTGCTCTCCGGCGGGAACGGCGAACTGTACGAAGCCTCCCTGACTGCGGACGGCGGGCGGACGGAGATTCATCGGTACGGCGCGGACCACGGACTGTTCCTGGAGTGGACGCCGAAGCCCGCCGACGCCCGGCAGCAGGAGCGCGCCCGCGCGCTCCTGGCGGCGGTTGGCACCCGCGAGCCGACGCGGACGGAGTATGTTTCCCGCACGCACCGGGGCGACGTCGCCGCGTTCTTCCCGATACTGCGACACGGGCATCCGTTCATCGCCGGGACGCGCTACGGCTACCGGTTTGTGTTCGACGCCGGGACCGGCGAATTTTTCCGGTTCGCCGCCGTGGAAGCCCCGCCGCCGGTGGCCGCCGCGCCTCCCGGGAAGCCGAAAGTGGACCGGGCGGCGGCCCTGGCGGTCCTGAAGCGCGTTTTCGACGCGGAACTCCGACCCGCCGCGATGAGCGACGCGGCCGTCGTGGGCGTCTCGTACGCAGTCCGGGGCGAGCCGTCGCTCGGCTTCTTCCACCGGGAGGGCATGGACGCCCCGCTCCTGGTCTGGGAGATCCGCTACACGCTCCTCCGCGCTACGAGACGGGGAGTCTCCGGGGGAGGCGGAACGCCGCTCGTGGTGGACGCCACGACCGGGCTGCCCGTGCCGCCCACGGTGCCGCGAAAATAGCCCCGCGGTATTTCCCGACAGGACGTTTCTTGACAATCGAAGCGCTTCGACGTATCATGACCGCAGAATCGAAGCGCTTCGCGTGGGGGCATCGGTGCCGGCGAGGACGGATTCGGAGCGGAAGCCTCTACGACGATGGCGACTATCTACGACGTAGCTAGGGAGACCGGGTTCTCCCTATCCACCATCTCCAACGTTCTCAACAAGGGGCCGCGGCCGGTCCGCGCCGAGACGCGGGACCAGATCCTGGCCGCCGTGCGGCGGCTCAACTACCACCCCAGCGCCATCGCCCGCGGACTCGCCCTGCGCCGCACCAACACCGTCGGCATCCTCTTCGGCGTCGTCGAGCCGTCCGCGGTCGTCCTGAACGCCTACTCCGCCGCCGTGCTCCAGGGAGTGCTTTCCGGGGCCGCCGCCGCGGGGTACAACGTCACCCACTACACCGAGCGGTGGCGCGACGCCGCCCAGTCAGAGGCGGCCTTCCGCGACCGGCGCACGGACGGCCTGCTCGTGATCGCGCCGCGCACCGACTCGGACCTGATCCCCACCCTGGCCCGGCTCGACCTGCCGCTCGTCGCCGTCTCGTGGTCGCCGGAGCACTTCCCCATCCCGTCGGTGGACGCCGACGACGCCGTGGGGGCGCGCCTCGCGGTGGAGCACCTGGTGGCGCTCGGGCACCGGCGCATCGCCCACATCACCGGGCACCCGGGACTGCTCTCCGCCCGCGTCCGCCGCGCAATATTCGAGCAGGTCCTGTGCGAGAACGGGATCGAGCCGCGCCCGGAGTACGTCCTCTCCGGCGAGTACGCCCAGGCGGCGGGCCACGCGCTGACGCGCCGCCTGCTCGCGCTGCCACAGCCGCCCACGGCGCTGTTCGCGGGCAACGACGAGATCGCGTTCGGCGCGCTGGAGGCGGCGCGGGAAGCCGGGGTCGCCGTGCCGGATCGTCTTTCGGTCGTCGGCGTGGACGACCGGCCCCTCGCCGCCCTGATGAACCCGCCCCTGACGACGCTCCGGCAGCCGTTCCAGGCGCTCGGGGAGCTGGCAACCAGGCTTTTGCTGCGGCGCATCGTGGGCGAGGAGATCGAGGCCGGGCCACACCTTCTGCGGCCGGAGCTAGTGGTGCGCGCCTCCACAGCCGCCGTCTCCGCCGACATTTCGTAACCTTTATAACGTCGTCGTTCGTATCCCAGTCAGGAGAAGTACATTGCAGTCACCGACCATGTCGTCACCTTCGCGGGGTAAGCGCTCCGCGTTCACGCTCATCGAGTTGCTCGTCGTGATCGCGATCATAGCGATCCTCGCCGCGATCCTGTTCCCCGTGTTCGCCCAGGCACGGGAGAAGGCACGGCAGACCTCCTGCCTCTCCAACACCAAGCAGCTCGGCCTCGGCGTCCTGATGTACACGCAGGACTACGACGAGACCTACCCGCTCGCGATCCGCGAGTCGTGGGCGAACTCGTGGGCGATCACGACGCAGCCGTACATCAAGAACTACGACGTCTACCGCTGCCCGTCCGACGGCGAGACGCGCGTACAGGCGGCCTGGATGGGCGTCGGCATCTCGTACGCCGCGAACATGAACTGGCCGGGCAACGCCACCTTCTCCTGGGGGCCGATGGGCTCCGCCAGCAGCTGGGTGCGCTACCCGTCCCGGTCGCTCGCCGAGGTGGCGCGCGAGGCCGACACCATTCTGATCGCCGAGCGGCACAACGAGCAGGCGCTGAACACCACCGGCATCGGCAACGCCACCAACTACAGCGTCGGGATCGTCACCGGCACCTACCTGAACTCGATCACGCCCTCGAACATCCCGAACGGGACGCGCGCCTCGACCGTCCCCTACCCGAACGGCCCCGACGGCGCGGTGACCGCGCGGCACAGCGGCATGGCGAACTTCGTCTTCTGCGACGGCCACTCCAAGGCGATGAAGCCCGCCAGCACGAACCCGGACCCGACGAACCGCCCGCTCGACAACCTCTGGGACGCGCGACGTCTGTAGCAGGCGAGCCGGATAAAGGAGCACCCCATGAACCGAGCGAATGCGGGCCGCCGAATGGCCCTCCTCGCCGCCCTCGCGCTGCTGGGCGCGCTGACGGCGGCCGGATGCAAGACGGACACGAAGATGCCGGAAGAGGACAAGGCCAACTTCAACGGCGGCCCCATGCCCGCGGACTTCAAGCCCGGCGTGCCGGCCGGTCCCCCGCCGGCCGCCGCGCCGAAGTGACCGAAGAAGGGAAGCGGATCACACGCCATGACCCGAGTTCAGACGAAGCAGCGGGCCGCGTCGTGGCCTGTCGCGGCGGCGCTCTGCGCCGCCGCGGCGACGGTCGCCACCCTGTCGTGCGGCACCCGCGCCGCGGGCAGCGCCTCTGCCGGTCCGTCGCCGCAGGAGACCGCTAAAGTGGCCGCGCGCCCGAAGCCGCTGCTGCGCGAGTTCGTCGGCCTGAACACGCACACGACGCAGTTCCGGCCCGAGCTGTACAAGCCGGTCACGCGGCTGCTGCGCGACTACCACAACCTGAAGTGGGACGTCGGCAACGACACGTCGGCCGCCACCCGTTTCCCGATGTCCGAGAACGGCGTCAACTGGCAGGAGCTGTACGGCGGCTGGCGCAAGGCCGGTTACGGAATCAACGTCTGCGTCCAGTTCAGCGGCATCAAGCCGACGGACTGGAAGGACGTCCCGAAGGACGCCTACCGCTACGGCGAGTCGTTCGCGCGCTTCTTCGGCCCGTCCGGCAAGGACCTGGCCGAGGCGGCGGAGATCGGCAACGAGCCGGGCGACTACCCGGACCCCGTCTACCGCACCCTCTTCGAGAACATGGCGAAGGGGATGCGCGCGGGCGACCCGAAGCTCAAGATCGCCACCTGCGCGACGTTCGCCAAGGAGAGCGGTAAGTACCACAAGAGCCTCTCCACGGTCAAGGGGCTCGAACACCTCTACGACGTCATCAACCTGCACAGCTACGCCCAGGCCGAGGGCTACCCGACGTGGCGTCGCTCGTTCCCCGAGGACCCGAAGCTCGAATTCCTCAAGGACGTCGAGGAGGTGATCGCCTGGCGCGACGCCAACGCGCCCGGCAAGGAGGTCTGGCTGACCGAGTTCGGGTGGGACTCGACCACGAAGCCGAACCTGACCACCGGCGACTTCGTGAAGTGGGAGGGCGTCACCGACGCGCAGCAGGCGCAGTACATCGTCCGCGCGTTCCTCGGGTTCACCGCGATGGACCTGGACCGCGCGTACCTCTACTGGTTCAACGACGGCGACAAGCCGACCGTCCACGCGTCCTCCGGCCTGACGCGCGACTACCAGCCCAAGCCCTCGTTCCACGCCGTCGCCCACCTGCTCGGCTCCCTCGGCGAGTACCGGTTCGCCCGCGCCGTGGATCGCCAGCCGGGCAAGGTGTACGCCTTCGAGTTCCGGAAGGGGTCGGACCCGGCCGACCGCGTGTGGGCGGTCTGGTCACCGACCGGCTCGGGCCGCAAGGAGACCGTCACCCTGACCGGCCTGCCCGGCAAGGTGACGAAGGCGGAGCGGATGCCGCTCGCCGCCGGTCCCGCCGAGAAGGTCGCGCTCGTGGACGGCAAGGACGGCGGCGGCGCGAACGGCGAGGCGCGCCTCGAAATCACCGAGTCCCCCACCTACCTCTGGATGCGCGCCCGATAATCGGGCGCGGATGCAGTAGAAAACGTCCCTTCGCGCCGGGGTTTCAACCCACGGCGGGTTTCCACCCGCGGCCCATCCGGGCGGCGGCACATTCAGGCCGCCGCCCGCGGCCTGTAAGGATAGTGTAAGAGTCGGCGTTATACACTCGGACATCTGAGACGCGGAACGTCACTGTAGACGCCCCCGCGAAAGGAGATTCGAGATGTTCACGTCGCCCCCATCCCAACGCCGCGACGGACGCCGCGCCCCGCTCTCCCACGCCTCGGTCGCCCTCGCGGCAGTGGCCGCGCCCGCCGCCATCGTCTGCCTGCTCGCGCTCACCGCGCCGTCCCGGGGAGCGGGCGGCGAAACGGGCGACCGCGGCCACGGGCGCGACGCCGCGCTGACCTTTCCGAACCCGCACGGGGCCGCCCGCACCGTCACCGCCGACGGCAGGAACCGGATCGACCGGAACAACCCGTTCTTCACCAGCCTGGGCGAGAACGGCCGCGCCTGCGTCGATTGCCACCAGCCCGACAGCGGCTGGACCATCACCCCGCCGCACATCCGGGCGAAGTTCGACGCCTCGCAGGGACGTGATCCGCTTTTCCGGCTCGTGGACGGGGCGAACTCGCCGCGCGCCGACGTCTCCACGTACAAAGCGCGCCGCAAGGCGTACACCATGCTCTTGAACAAGGGCCTGATCCGGGTCGGGCTGCCGATCCCGGCGGACGCCGAGTTCACTCTGGCGGGCGTCGAGGACCCGTACGGCTTCGCGAGCGCGTCCGAACTTTCCCTGTTCCGCCGCCCCCTGCCGTCCACCAACCTGCGCTTCATCAGCGCGGCGATGTGGGACGGGCGCGAGACGGTGGACCCGATGTCCATCCAGCCCTACGGCTGGGACGAGTCGCCCAACGTCGCCGCCCTGCTATCCAACCTGCTGCGCCAGTCCAACAACGCGACGCGCGGGCACGCCGAGGGCCTGCGCGACCTGACCGACGACGAGCGGCGGCAGATCGTCGCGTTCGAGATGGGACTGACGACCGCGCAGGTACACGACGCCGGGGCCGGGCCGCTCGACCGCTGGGGCGCGCTCGGCGGGCCGACGGGGCTCGCGGCCCAGAACTTCTACATCGGCATCAACGACAACGTCGCCGACCCCTACGGCCCGTTCGACGGCAGCGCGATGCGGCTGTACGGCGGGTGGGAGCACGACCGGAATCCGGAGCGGCGGGCGGTCGCGCGCGGCGAGAGCCTGTTCAACACGCGGCAGATAGCGCTCTCCGGGGTGAAGGGGCTGAACGACAACCCGTACTTCGGAAGCCCGCCGCTGGTGCTCGGCACCTGCACGACGTGCCACAACACGCCCAACGTCGGCAACCACTCGATCTCCATACCGCTCGACATCGGCGTCGCGGACGCCGCGCGCCGGACGCCGGACATGCCGCTCTACACCCTGCGCCACAAGGTGACCGGCGAGGTCGTCCAGACCACCGACCCGGGCCGCGCGCTGGTGACCGGCGCGTGGAACGACGTCGGCCGGTTCAAAGGCCCGATACTGCGCGGCCTCGCCTCGCGCGCCCCGTACTTCCACAACGGTTCCGCCGCGACCATAGAGGACGCGGTCGGCTTCTACGACGACCGTTTCGGGATGGCGCTGACCCGGCAGGAGAAGGCCGACCTCGTCGCCTTCCTCCGGACGCTGTAGGGGCGAGAAAAGGAGAAAGTCGGTCCCCTCCCAAACCCGGGAGAGGGACCGCCCCTCGATGTACTCTACCCGTGGCCGTCCCAGGTCGCGGCCCAGAGACGCCGCTCGCCCTCGGCGTCGGGTGGCGGCTCGTCCTCGTCGCCTTCGAGCAGGGCGCGCTGGCGTTCGCGCTCCCTCTCGCGCTCCTGCTCCTCGGCCGCAGCCCGCTCGCGGCGGCCCGACGGTGTCAGTCCGTAGATGCGCTCCGACTCCTTGGTCAGCAGGGGGCCGAGGATCGCCAGGATCAGGACGTAGAGCGCGGCGAACGGCTGGAGCATGGGCATCAGGCCGCCCGCCTTCCCCAGGTTCGCCAGGATGATCGAGAACTCGCCGCGCGAGACGATGGTAAGGCCGACGGTCATCGACTGCCCCGGCTTCAGGCCCGCGCTGCGGCCCGCGAGCACCCCGGCGACGACGTTCCCGACCACGGTCAGCACGACCGCGCCCAGCGCGGGCCAGACCGCCCCGCCCAGGGCGGTCGGATCGATCGTCAGGCCGAAGTTGAAGAAGAACAGCGCGCCGAAGAAGTCGCGGAACGGCAGCACCAGGTGCTCGATCCGCTCCGAGTGCTCCGTCTCCGAGAGCACCAGCCCGATCAGCAGCGCCCCTATCGCCTCCGCCACTTTGATCGTCTCCGCGAAGCCCGCCACCAGCATCAGCGCGGCGAAGATCACGATCACGAACACCTCGTTGGACGAGATGCGCAGGACGCGGTTGAGCCACGGCGTCGCCAGACGCCCGATGACGAGCAGCCCGAGGATGAACCCCAGCGCCAGCCCGGCCGAGAGCAGGACGCCGCCGACCGACGTCGCGCCGCTCAGGACGATGCCGGACACCAGCGACAGGTAGACCGCCAGGAACACGTCCTCGAACATGATGATGCCGAGGATCATCTCCGTCTCGGGGTTCGCCGTGCGCCGCAGGTCGAAGAGCATCTTGGCGACGATCGCGCTCGACGACGTGGCGATGATCCCGGCCGCGATCATCACCTCCTTGAACGGCCAGCCCATAAGGAAGCCGAAGGCGAGCGCCGCCGTGAAGTTGATGCCGATGTAGATCGAGCCGCCGACCGCTATCGAGCGGCCCGCCCTGACCAGGCGGCTGACGGAGAACTCGAGGCCGAGGTAGAACAGCAGGAACAGGACGCCCATGCGGCCCAGGAACGCGATGATCTCCGCGCTCTCCTGGAAGCGGAGGTCCACGATTCCGAACTTCGGGGCGTGCGGCCCGACCGCCATTCCCGCCAGGATCAGGAACGGGACGATGGAAAAGCGCAGCCGCGACGCGAGCAGCGCGGCCAGGGCGGCGAGGCCCAGGGCGAGGCCGACTTCAAATACCCGGTGGTCCATGTGTGGCTCCCGTCCTCCCTTCCTGTACGAGCTGCTTGAGGGCGGTGATCGTCTTGCGGTCGCCCGCGACGATGAGCGTCGCGCCCTTCGTCAGGCGGGTGTCCGCCTCGGGATTGATGAGCTTGCGCCCGCTCTCCTCGATGATGGAGACGACGGACGCGCCGGTGACGGTGCGGACCGCGAGGTCGCGCAGGGTCTTGCCGACGCCGTAGGCGCGGTCGGGCAGGGTGTACCACTCCAGCACGAGGTCGTCGAGGACGATCTCGGCGGAGGGGAGCGCCTTGGGGACGTAGGTCAGGCCGCCGATGATGCCCGCGACCTGGCGCGCCTCGGCGTCCAGCAGCGTGACGACCGAGGCGACGCGGTCCGGGTTCTGGCGCGTGAAGTGGTAAAGCTCGCGGCGTCCGTCGTCGTGGATGACGATGATCATGCGGTCGCCGCTCGCGGTCTCGACCTGGAACTTCCTTCCGACGCCCGGAAGGGTTGCTTCAGATATGGTGGGCATTGCGGTTCAATTCTCCAGACATTGGACTGACGCGAAGACGCGTCTGACCGAAGGGTACCCGCCCGCGCCGTCGGCGCAGGCGGGCAGACCGAACTTCAGGAACGCGATCGACAGGACCCAGACGGTCACCGCGATCAGGGTCGCCGCGCGGGCGACGCCCGCCGCGGGAGAGCGGCTGCCCGTCGCCCGGCGCGCGATCCCCCACCCGCACAGCGGCAGGACGAGGAACAGCGGCACGATCAGGAACAGCAGCGCCGCCCCGGTGGCCGCCACCCCGGCGACCGCGGCCGGCGCCGGTTGCCGCGCGGCCTGGCGCACTGTCTCGGCAACGTAGTGCAGGCAGGTGTAGACGATGTAGAGCGAGGACGCGAGCGCGATGCCCGCCGCCCGCGTCGCCGCGCGTTGCAGGTACAAGCGGTACATGGCGACGTCACCCCCCTCTCGGCGATTCGAGCAGGAACTTGAGGCCGACCCACACGGCCGCCCCGAGCGTGAAGAGGCAGAAGATCAGTCCGGGCAGCGCTTCGCGGAGCGCGCCCTCGCGGTTTTCGTTTTCGTCGAAGGAAGTCAAGGTTGCGGGTTCTCCTGTCCGTGGTCGTGGCGGGCGAGCGCGAGCGCGCGAGCGAACGAGCGCCGCGAAGGGTCGCCGCCGTGGATGCGGGTGTTTAGGGGAGAACCGTGGGGGTGGGGTCGCGAGGCGAGAAGGGCGCCGAGGCGGCGCGCACGCGAGAAGTGGGAGAGAACGACGACGGCCGCGCCGCCGGAAGCCCGGCCCGGGCGAGCGAGGGACGCGCCAGAAGGAGCGCCAGCGTCGGGACGTGGGAGTTGGCCGCGCCGCCGAGCCGGGTGCGGTCCGGATCGCCGCCGCCGGGACCGCTCCCGAGCAGCGCGGAGAGCGCGGGACCGCCGCGCCACCCCGGCTTGCGCGAGGCGGCGGTCGCGGCGTTGTCGTGCCTGTGGTACCGGCCGCGGGCGAGGACGCCCCGGCCCCCCGCCGCGAAAGCGCGCGTCCCGAGCGTGCGGCCGGTCACCGCCCCCGCGGCCTTTTCCGCCCCGTGCGAGGCCCGGGGGGGCGTCGCGAAGAGCGCCACGCCGCAGCACGCCAAAAGGGCGAGCAGGACGCAGGTGAGGCGCTCTATTCGGGTTTGCGGGTTTCGGGGCACGTCAATATCAGTATACCCGGTCGGTAATGCGACGACGGGCCCGCGGCAAGAATGCCGCGGGCCCGTCCGCTCGTCCGATGCGGTCCGAGGCGAGCCGTTACGGATTCACGGGCGTCAGCAGGTAGGTGCGCCCGCCGCCGACGGCGAGGATGACGCCGTCGTCGTTCACCGCGCGGGCGTCGAACAGGGCTACCGGCAGCGGCGGCACGAGGTCGTTCAGGTCCTCGGCCGGGGACGATGGGCCGGTCCACACCACCGCGCGCTGCCCGCCGATCCAGGTCGAGTTGCCGACGATCACGCGGTCGCCGTTGATGCCGAGCGCCACCGCCGAGCCTTCGGAGTTCGGCTCCTGCTCCGGCAGGATGCCGAGCGGCGTCATGTCGCCGCGGTCCCAGAAGAAGCCGCGCGTCCCGGCGGGCGACGTCGAGTTGCCGACGACCTCGCCGGGGTTGTTGACCGCGTACGCCTGGCTGACCGCGGTGCCGAACCGCGGCGCGCCGAGGACTCCCAGGTCCACGATCTCGCCCTTGTACCAGAGCGCGGCGCGCACGCCCGCCGGAGACGACGAGCTGCCGACGATCATGCCGCGGTTGTTCACGGCGCGGGCCACGCTGTTCGGCGCGCCGAACGCGGGCAGGCCCAGGAACCCGAGGTCGGCGATCTTGCCGTTGCGCCAGGCGACGGCCCGGTTGCCGCCGGGCGAGCTGGAGGTCCCGACGATCAGGCCGGAGTTGTTGATGCCGCTCGCGGCGCTGCTCGGCTGCCCGATCGGCGGCTGCCCGAGCACGCCGAGGTCCACGACGCCGCCGTTCGGAAGGAACACGGCGGCGCGATTGCCGCCCGGCGACGTGGTCGTGCCGACGACGGTCCCGGACTCGTTGATGGCGGTCGCGGCGCTGCTGCGGAAGAAGCCGCCGGGCGACGGGCCGAGGACGCCGAACACGACCGGCTGTCCGTCCACCCACACGACCCCCCGGTTGCCGACGGTCGGGGCGGGCGCCTGTCCGACGGCCGTGCCGCCGTTGTTCAGGGCGTTGCCGCTCGCGAACGCGAAGCCCGCGGGCGTCGGCAGCTCGCGCGCCGCGTACCGGACGACGCGCTGGCGGACGCTGATGCGGACCGTGCCGCCGAGGACCTCCGGCTCGACCGGGGTGCTCAGGAGGTAGTACGTCACCCCCGCCCGCGCCGCGAAGTTCACCGTGCCGCCCTCGGGCCGGCAGACCACCTCGGCGAACGAGCCGGGCGCGCCCGTGACTACCGAGAGCGCGGCGACGTAGTCGCTGCCGAAGGCGTCCGCGGTCACCAGCACGTCCTGCGTCGGCGTGAAGCGGTACCAGACGCTCGGCCCGCCCGCGGCGCACGCCGGGTCGTCCGGCGAGGGCGTCGCGCCGAGCGTGCCCTGCTCGGCGAAGAACGGGAGCGGCTCGGGGATCTCCACGGCCTGCGCGTAGGCGTCGTTCCCCGGAGCGGGCGCGGCGGCCAGTCGGAAGGTCAGACCGCCGCCCGGCCCGCCGCCGTAAGCGCCGACCATGAAGTGGTAGGTGATGCCCGCCGTCGCCCGGAAGGCGATGCGCGACTGGAGGCCGACCGCGTCGTCATTGATGGCGACCTCGGTCAGCGCGCCGGGCGTCGCGCCCGTGTAGGCGCCGAGCGTCGTGTCGTAATCGCTGCCCACGGTCTCGGCCACCAGGACCGTGTCGGCGGGCGCGGTGAACCGGTACCAGACGGTAGCGCCGGAGCCGAATTGGTAGGGGTCGGCGTCGTCGGTCGTGGCGTCGCCGGTGCCCTGCTGCGCGAGGTACGGCAGCGGCGCGGCGGTCCGGGCGCTGGCGAAGTCGTCGTTGTCGGGCGCGGCGACGGCCGCCGCGATCTGCGTGAGGGACAAAAGCAGCGTGAGGACGGCGATCAGTGCCGTCCGCGCCGGAGCGACCCTTCCTCGGGTCGCCGAATGGGTGAGCATCTCGTTTCCTCTCCTTCTCTCCATAACCAGTGCCGAGGTGACCTCGGACGCATCGGAACACCATGGAGTAGGGTCTGCGCATCGGTTTTGTTCCCGCTATTTGTGCGGGCATTGACGGCCGGGTCGCGGACGGCGTCGGAGGAATCCGCGGGCGCGCGGGCGTACCCTGACGGCGGGACGGCGGCGGGAAGCGAGCGACCACCGCCCCGGGGGAAGCGAGGACGCGATGAAGATAACCGACGTGCGAGTGATCGTCACCTGCCCGGGGCGCAACTACACGCTGCTGAAGATACTCACGGACGAGCCGGGGCTGTACGGCGTCGGCGAGGGCACCGTCAACGGCAGCGAGACCATCGTCGCGGAGGCGCTTCGGCACCTCGGCGGGCTGCTCGTCGGGCGCGACCCGCACCGCATCGAGGACATCTGGCACCTGATCTACCGGCAGGGCTACTGGCGCGGCGGGCCGGTCTTCATGGCCGCGCTCGCCGCCGTCGACATGGCGCTCTGGGACATCAAGGGCAAGGTCGCGGGCCTGCCGGTCTACCAGCTTCTGGGCGGCAAGGCGCGCGACGGCGTGCTCGTCTACCGCCACGGCATCGGGCGCGACCCGGTCGAGGTCGAGGACAGCGTCCGCGCGTACCTGGAGCAGGGCTACCGTGTCGTCCGCGCGCAGATCGGCGACTACGGCGGCGCGGGCGTGCTGGAGACGCTCCCGCCCGTCACCCCCGGCACGCCGCCCGTGAAGGTGTTCGACCCGACGCCCTACCTGCTCGGCACCCCGAAGCTGTTCGCGCACCTGCGCTCGACGCTCGGCATGGAGGTCGAGCTATTGCACGACGCCCACGAGCAGCTCCACCCCATCGAGGCCGTGCGCCTGGCGAAGGACCTGGAGCCGTACCGCCTGTTCTTCCTGGAAGACCCGCTGATGCCGGAGCACCGCGAGTCCTGGCCGATCCTGCGGCAGGCGTCCGCGACCCCGCTCGCCATCGGCGAGATCTTCACGTCGCGCTGGGACTGCCTGCCGCTGTTCCAGAACGGCTGGATCGACTTCATCCGCATCAAGCCGCTGCACGTCGGCGGCATCACCGAGGCGCGGAAGATCATGACGCTGGCGGAGCCGTTCAACGTCCGCTCGGCGTTCCACGGCGCGGCGGACGTCGGCCCGATCGCCCAGTCGGCGTCGGTGAGCCTCCAGTCGGTCATTCCAAACTTCGGCGTCCAGGAGTGGACGCTGTACTCGGAGGCGACGCACGAGGTCATGCCCGGCGCACTGAAGGTCGAAAACGGCTACGCCCTCCCCAGCGAACTGCCCGGCCTCGGCCTGGACATCGACGAGGCCGCAGCGGCGAAGTACCCCTACCAGCGCGCCTACATGCCCCACGTCCGCCGCCGCGACGGCTCCTACCACGTGTATTGAGGCAGAGCGCGGCGGGTGCCCCGGCCCTATATCCGGACTCTCACCCCCCGCCCTTCGGGCACCCCCTCTCTCGCAAGCGAGAGAGGGGGTAGTTACATTTTGTTGTTGGTCGCTTGCCAGCGGGAGGCATTTAACGCCGGGCGCCGAACCCAACCGCATGGCTACGCGCGACCCGGAACTACCGAAGCCGTACAACCCCCAGATGACCGAGACCGCCCGGCGGTTGCGGCGCGAGATGACGCCTGCAGAACAGCGGCTCTGGCAGGTGGTGCGTAACGGCGGCTGCGGACCGCGCTTCCTCCGGCAGGTGCCCGCCGGGCAGTATTTTCTCGACTTCTATTGCGCCTCGTTGCGCTTTGCCGTCGAGGTGGACGGCGCGATCCATGACGTTCCCGAGGTCGCCGAGCGCGACCGGTGGCGCGAGGTCCAGTTGTCCGAAGACCTGAAAGTCGCTGTGGCCCGCCTCACGAATTCCGAAGTAATCGGGGCGCAGGATGACGAGGACCTGCGCGAGCGGGTGCGGGCACTCATCGCGGAACGCATCCCAACCGCTCCCGCCTGGAATGATCGGCCGCCACGCCGCCGCTAAGGCTCTTTCGCATTGCGACCGCCTCTCCACTCCCTCTCTCGCAAGCGAGAGAGGGGGTCGCCCGAGGAACGAGGGCGGGGGGTGAGAGAAATCCGGGTGAGAGTCCGGAAAGAGTCCGAAAGGCGAAAATCTTGTATAACAGGTTGACGATATAAAGTACGATCTGGTATAGTCGTTTCCAAAGCCATGACGACCGAACCGGCGAAGAAGCCGAAGCCACCGACGCGGAGCGCGCCGCTGTACCAGAACCTCGTCGCCGACCTGCGCGGGCAGATCGAGGACGGGGGGACGCTCGGCGTCGGCGACCGCCTCCCCTCCATCGCCAGCCTTTGTCGGCAGCACGGCGTCAGCACCATCACGGTGCGCGCCGCGCTCAAGGAACTGGTCGCAAGCGGATACCTGGAGAGCCGGGTCGGCTCCGGGTTTTACGTCCGCGCACGGCGCGTCCCGGCCGCCGCCGCCGATTCGGCCAACGCTCCCGGCGCACTGTCGCCGCGCTTCCACGGCGGCGAGCGCGTCATCGCCTTCCAGCTCACCCTCACGAGCGGAAATCCCTTCTTCAAGGGGCTGGTCGCCGGGGCCGAGCGCGAGTGCCGCCGCCAGGGCTACCGCCTCATCGTCGTCGTCTCCCACGAGGACGCCGACCAGGAGGCGCAGCAGCTTCGGGAGTTGTCCGGGCAGGTCGCGGGCGTGCTCGTCGTGCCTGCCGTCATGGACGGCAGCTACGCCGGGTACGGCGCGCTGATGGAGCGCAAGGTGCCGTTCGTCTTCGTGGACCGCGCGGTCCGCGGATTGGCCGCGCCGCTCGTCTCCACCGACAACGAGGAGGGCGGTTATCTCGCCACCCGCCACCTGCTCTCGACCGGCGTCCGCACCGTCTACGTCGTGAGCGAGCGCCCTGCGACCTCGCTGGAGGAGCGCATCCAGGGCTACCGGCGCGCGCTGCGCGACGCGGGGATCACCCCCGACCCGGCGTGGGTGCGCGAGGGGCCGCTCTTCGGCGATACCTCCGGCTACGACCTGACCCGAAATCTCCTCGCGGAGCGCCGCGAGCGCGCCGGCGACGATGCCCCCTTCGGCCTGTTCGCGCTGCAGGACGAGATCGCGCGCGGCAGTTACGCCGCGCTGAAGGAGGCAGGCCTGCGCATTCCGGCAGACGTCCGCGTGGTCGGCTTCGACGACCTGTACTCCCTGCACATGGACCCGCCGCTGACGACGGTGCGGCAGGACACGGAGGGCATGGGCGCGTCCGCGGCGCGCGTCCTCCTCAAATTGCTCGCGCCCGGCACGGGCGTGACGAGGACGCCGCGCGGCGTCCGCCTGCCCCCGGAACTCGTCGTCCGCTCCAGCAGCGACCCCGCCAGCACCTTCTCGCTCGCCGAGCACCTGTCCCGGCACACGCGCATCGCCGTAGAACGACACCGCACAAAGGAGTCCGTATTATGACCACTTACCCACGCCCGTTTCGCCTCCGCGGCGAGCGCAAGCGTTCCGCTGGACCGAGTGGCGGCGTTGCCGCATTCACGCTCATTGAATTGCTTGTGGTGATCGCGATCATCGCGATCCTGGCGGCGATCCTGTTTCCGGTGTTCGCGCAGGCGCGGGCCAAGGCGCGGCAGGCGGCGTGCCTGTCGAACATGAAGCAGATCGGCACCGCGATGATGATGTACACGCAGGACTACGACGAGACGTACCCGGTCAACAACCTGTCCTACGGCACGTCCTCGATGGCGCTCCAGGGGGGCTGGGCGCGGCACGTCTACCCGTACCACAAGAGCGTGGACGTTTACCGCTGCCCCGACGCCGTGATGAGCGACCCGCAGTGGTCGCGCGTCATCCCCGGCGACAACGGCGACATGGCGACCGCGATCACGGTGCCGAGCTACATGCTCGGGGCCAGCGAGCACGTCACCAAGGTGGGCAACGCCGCCAGCCCGCCGCAGCCCGTCGCCATTTCCGCCGTCGGCAAGCCCGCCGAACTGGTCGTGATCGCCGACTCGCTCTACATCATCTTCAGCCGCGTGGGCCGCATCATCAACGCCAACTACGGCTCGAACAACCTGGCGTCGCCGCCCGACCGGCCGGTCCCGAGCATGGCGCGCCACACCGGCGGGTCGAGCCTGCTGTTCGGCGACGGCCACGCGAAGTGGTACTCTCAGAACGGCATGGACATCGACCCCGCGCGCACCGCCCAGGCGGTCCACCGCCAGTACAAGATCGTGATCGACCCCAACGACGACCGGGTCCGGTAGGAGCGAAGATGCGAACGACGAGGACGACGGCTGTGTGCGCTGCGGCGGTGGCGGTAGGGGCGGGTACCCTGGCCGCCGTCGCCAGCGGCAGCGCGGCCGGGCAGAAAGGCGCGGAGACAGCGAAGCGCGGGGCGACCGTGCCGTTCACGACCATCGAGGCGGAGGACGCGGAGGCGCGGCTGGGCGGAGGCGCGCGGGTCGTGACCATGACCGGCCTCCCGGCGGCGGGCGCGCCGGTGACGCCGGAGATGGAGGCGTCGGGCCGCGGCTTCGTCGAGCTTTCGAAGACCGGCGACTCCCTGACGATCCCGGTCAAACGGGCCGCGAACGGGATAGTCCTGCGCCACTGCATCCCGGACGCGCCGACCGGCGGCGGCGGGCGGACGGCCACCCTGAGCCTGTACGTCAACGGGCAGCGGCAGAAGGTCACGCTGTCCTCGAAGCACAACTGGCTCTACGGCAAGCCGTCGGAGAACGGCCAGTCCGACGACCCGGCGGCGGGTGCTCCCCACGTCTACTGGGACGAGGCCCGGTTCCTAAAGACCGGCGCGGCGCTGAAGCCGGGCGACGCGCTGACGCTGCGCAAGGACGCGGAGGACGACGCGGCGTTCTACCGGATCGACCTCGTGGACCTGGAGAGCGTCCCGGCCCCGCTCGCCCGTCCCGCGGACTCTCTTTCCGTCGCGGACTTCGGGGCGGA
The DNA here is from genome assembly GCA_035539875.1 of Armatimonadaceae bacterium. Classification (GTDB taxonomy): domain Bacteria; phylum Armatimonadota; class Armatimonadia; order Armatimonadales; family Armatimonadaceae; genus CALEKU01. Next base: position 470 of record DATLHN010000527.1, on the reverse strand, counting down.
CGGCGGCGACGCCGCCGACGACACCGCGGCGATCCTGGCCTGCATCGCCGCGGCGAAGGCGCAGAAGAAGACGGTCTGGCTCCCGGCGGGCACCTACTACCAGAGCGCGAAGTTCGTCCTCGACGGCGTCGCCGTGCAGGGCGCGGGCATGTGGCACACCAGCGTGATCGGGAACGTCCCCGAGGACGGCTCGGGCTTCGCCGGGAAACTCGGCTTCTCGCTGCGCGGCGACGGGCCGTCCGTGCGCGATCTGTACATAGCGAGCGACGTCCACACGCGCCGCCCCGGCCCCGGGGGCAAGCCGTTCACCGCGGCGTTCAACGATTGCGTCAACTGGCGCGTGGAGAACGTCTGGATCGCGCGGACCCACGTCGGGTTCTGGATGAGCGGCGTCCGGAACGGCGTCGCGCGCGGCTGCCGGGTCCGCCTCACCTACGCCGACGGCATCAACATCAACCGCGGCTCGACCG